>JAUIHD010000003.1 GCA_030432135.1 bacterium
TGATATGTAAAAGTATTTCCGAAATAGTTTTTATTGAATCATAGGGATCAGTACCATTCTCGATTGCTTCATCTATAGGTACCCACATATTGTGGCCAAATTCTGTATCTTCTGTGAGTTTTCCCTCATACATGTCAGCATGCGCTATGGGGAACATAACGTCAGAAAAAATTTCTCCTGACTTGTACATAATTCTTCTCTCTGACCCCACTATTTTAAAAGAAGCGACAAGTCCAGTTTCTTGTTTTAACTTTCTTGAGGCCGCATCTTCAAGCAATTCTCCTTTGAGAACAACACCACCCATCACGCCCACTTTCCCATAAGACGGATTTGATTTTCGAACTTGGTTAAGAATTTCAATTTTTCCATCAACTACTCGCGAGACAATAGTGATGATGTTTATTTTGAATAAGCTAGAAATAGCATCGTTTGCAGGAAATGGATCGGCAACATATTTGATTCCTTTTTCTGAAAGTTTATAACCAGTCTCTGTTTTTTCTACGTAATCTTTTTTAACCAGTTGTTGTAAATGATAATTAAACAAGTCATTAGGGACTTTTTCTGGGCGGAGTTCGCTATATTTGAGTGTGTAGGCGTTCTTTAACCGAGACAGAATATTGTTCTGGATCAGTGAAAAGTTTATAGACATCAGCCCTAATGTACTAAATTTCCTTTGGTTTGTAATCTTCTGGGGCGTTTCGAAGAAATTCTTCAAGTTTTTCTCTAGGAAGGAGGCCGGCTTGTGCACCGACCTGTTGTACGACAGACATTGAATTGATTGGCCCCCACATAAGTGCCTCAGGGATAGTTTTGCCGAGTACAAGTGCTGTTGTGAAGGTAGAAGAGAATGAATCTCCTGCACCTGTTCGTTCTTTTGGTGGTGCAGGGTCTGGGTATGGCGGCATAAACCATGCGGTTTCGCCGTCTGATGCGTATGCACCTTCTGGTCCGTCTGTAATCACAACGATTCGCGGTCCTTTCTCGTGCATTTTCTGAATAAGATCTTTGATACTCGGGCTTTCTCCGCTTCCAATGTTAAGAATTCGCTTTGCCTCTTCTTTATTACAGAAAAATACTTCAGAAACCTTATAGAGCTCATCAAGTTCTGCAGACATTTTGATCTGGAAGGTTCCTGGCTGGAAGGCGAGCTTGATATCTGGGTTATCTTTTATCCATTTTGCAATTTCCATTTGGTATGGGATTGAATTTTCCCCTAGAGATGAAAGGTATACCCAGCGAGGGTTTTCAGTAAAAGTGGGAATTTTGTAAGGGAATTCAGTGTGTTTAATGAGAATGGTTCTTTCAGCGTTGAAAGAAAGTACATAATGATAGTTTGTTTTTTTGCCGGGGTGTACAGTGACATATTCAGTAGACACACCCTCTTTTTTAAGTGCATCAAGACATTCGTCTCCTGTGCGGTCGTCTCCTATTTCAGTGACTACCGCTGAATGAAGCCCGAGTCTGTGTGCTGAAACTGATGCGTTTGGACTGTTTCCGACAGCATTAACTACTACTACATCTTTGTAGGGGATTTTGTCTCCAAAACGCATACAAATTTTGCAGTTGTCCTCATTAATGTCGCAATGAACACTTGCGTCTTGTAACTCTATGAATGCATCGGTAACGATGTCACCAATAGCAAGGAAATCAATTTTCGTCATATGCACATAGTATATCAAGTTACTATTCACAATACATTCGTCCGGGAGAGACATTCTTGTATAATGGGTGCATAATGGCGCATATACTGCACTATATATGTATGGAGAATTGTAAACATGAATATTATTGAATTTTTACAAAATCACACAAGTACGGAGATAAGCACTAAAAAGGCAGATCTTGAAAAACACAGCAAAGACACCTCATTATTCCAGGTGATGCCAATAGCTGTAGTGTTTCCCAAAAATAGTAAGGAGATTAGTGAGTTAGTGAAAGCAATTTCTGAACTTAAAGAAAATGGAGAAGATGTATCTCTCACAGGCCGCTCTGGAGGAAGTGATATGACAGGAGGACCACTTACAAAATCAATTGTACTGTCGACGACAAAGTACATGAAGAATTTTTCTATAGATACAGAAAAACAGCTTGCAGTAGTAGAGCCTGGTGTATTTTATAGAGATTTTGAAAAATCAGCAGACAAGGCTGACTTAGTATATCCTGCGTTTCCCGCTTCTAAATCACTTTGTGCATGGGGTGGCATGGTGATGAATAACTGTGCCGGAGAAAAAACACTTCGTTATGGTCAGACACGTGAACATGTGGAGAGGCTTAAGATGATTCTTTCTGACGGTAATGAATACATGTTTGGACCTCTCACTGAATCTGAACTTTTTGAAAAAATGAATCGAAATAATTTCGAGGGGGATTTGTATCGAAAAGTGTACGATCTTGTCGATGAAAACTATGGAGTGATCCAAAAAGCCAAGCCAAAAGTGTCTAAAAACTCTGCAGGGTACGCCTTGTGGCGAGTATGGGACAAAGAGAAAAAGATATTTGATATGTCACAACTCTTTACTGGATCGCAAGGGACTCTTGGTATGATGACCGAGGCTAATGTGCGTCTCATAAAAAAGGGGAAGCATGAAAGTATGATTGCAATTTTTTTACCTAGTTGGGGTAAATTGCCGAGTCTTGTGAATAAAATTCTTCCGTTTGAACCAGAGAGTCTCGAAACATTTGACGATGCCACTATGAAGCTCGGTATTCGATTTATGCCGGAAATCGCAAAGAAAGTGGGTGTGTCACTCTTTGCATTTCTGTGGCAGTTTTTACCGGAAGCATTCATCACACTCCGTATGCTTGCTTTCCCGAAGCTTGTGATACTTGTGCAGCTCGTTGAAGAAAAGGAAGATGTGCTTAATAAAAAAATAAAAGATATCGAAAAAGTTCTTAAAAAAGAAAAGGTACTCTCACGAACACTTCGAGAAAAACGAGAGCGGGATAAATACTGGGTCATGCGTCGCGAGAGCTTTAACCTCCTTCGACAAAAAGTGAAAGGTAAGAGGACTGCGCCGTTTATCGAAGACTTCTGTGTTCTCCCTGAAGATATTCCACAATTTCTACCAGAACTTCTTAAGATCTTGAAAGAGGCGGGTATCAAAGCAAATATTGCTGGGCACGCAGGTAATGGAAATTTCCACATCATTCCTCTCATGGATCTTACTGATGAAAAAGAACGGGCAAAAATAGTGCCAACAGCTGACAAAATTTACGACCTGGTTATCTCATATAGTGGTAGTATCACAGCGGAACACAATGACGGAATTATTCGTACCCCATACCTAAAGCAGCAATTTGGTGATGATATGTACCATTTATTTGAAGAAGTAAAGAGAATTTTCGACCCTCAGGGTATATTCAACCCAAAAAAGAAGATCGGAGGGACAAAGGCTGATATTATAAATAATATGTACTAGTACGGCCGTATCTCTTGCTTTTTAAAGATATTACTATATACTACGAGGCCTATGACATTAACTCTCGAAGCAGTAACACGAACAGAGAAACGAGAAGATCTTCAAGCGAAGGCGCTTGTTCCTGCTGTTATGTATGGTCCAAAATCGGAACCAGTAGAAATTGCTATTCCTAAAATGGCATTTATAAAAGCATTTAAAGAAGCTGGAGAAACAACGGTAGTGACCCTTGATCTTGGAGGGACAAAAACAGACACACTTATCCATGATATACAGTTTCACCCAGTATCAGGAGATCCAATGCATATAGACTTTTATGTGTTTGACAAGGATGCAAAACAAGAAGTTGAAGTGCCACTTGAATTTATTGGCGAAGCGCCTGCTGTAAAAAGTCTCGGGGGTATCTTGGTGAAAGTTATGCACGAAGTAACCGTGCTTGCGCTTCCAAAGGATCTTCCAAATAAAATTGAGGTAGATATCTCATCACTTGCAACTTTTGAAGATCAAATCAAAGTTTCTGATATTAAAGTTCCAACAGGAGTTTTGCTTGAAACAGAGGAGGATGAGGTTGTTGCACTTGTTGAAGAACCACGAGACGAAGATGAGGAGGAAACAGAAGGCGGAGATGTTACAACTGTGGAAATCGAGAAAAAAGGGAAGAAGGAAGAAGAAACAGAATAATTTGCTTAATTTTTTACACAAACAAAAGCGGCCCTTGGCCGCTTTTGTTTTTTGGTATAATAGAAGTCTATATGAAAAAGTTATTCCAGAGAATAAGTACATTTTTTTTGGCTTTCGCATTAGTTGTACAGGTTGCGAATCCTGTCTTGCTTTTAGCTGAGACAATTGAAGAAAAAGAAGCGCGACTCCGCGCAGCGCTTGCTCAGAAAGAAAGAGAGATTGCCGTGCAGCAGGCAATTCTAGAAAACGAACAAAGAGAAACAGCATCTATTGAAAGAGACCTTGCCATCTTGAACGCCCGTATTAAAGAACAGGAACTAAAAATTGAGGCGCGCAACATCGAGATCCAAATTTTAGGAAGAGATATTAACCTAAAGAACGAGACTATTGGTGAACTCAATAATAAGATAGGCCGATCGAAGGAGTCACTATCACAACTTATTAGAAAGAAAAACGAGATTGATCAATTTTCTCTGGTAGAGATTGTGCTTTCAAACGAAGATATTTCAGATTTTTTCGCTGATGTCGATTCTTTTGATTCAATAAATGTCGCCATGCAGGCTTCTTTTGAAGAAATTCGAGATACCAAAAGTCAGGCAGAGCTTGAAAAAGATCAACTTGCTGTAAAACAGGCGGAAGAAGCGGACGCTAAGAAGGTGATTGAAAGTGAAAAGAAAAAGGTGGAGCGTGATGAGAGCGCAAAAGAAGAATTACTTGCTATTAATAAGGAGCAGGAGAGAACCTATGCGGCGGTGCTTGCGGCGAGACAACAGGAAGCAGCTGCCATTCGTGCAGCACTCTTTGCCCTTCGAGATGCGGGACCGATCCAGTTTGGGCAAGCGCTTGAGTATGCAAACGCTGCATTTCGCATGACCGGTGTCCGTCCAGCATTCTTGCTTGCAATTTTGACACAAGAATCGGAGCTTGGGCGAAATGTGGGAACATGTAATCGACCAGGAGATCCTCCTGAAAAACATTGGACTGAGATTATGCCTGGACCACATAGCAATTCGTGGCGAGATGATCAATCTGCTTTTTTAAGAATCATGAAGGGTCTTGGGCGTGAACCAGAAGGCACACCTCTTTCTTGTCCTATTGGTGCTGGGTGGGGAGGAGCCATGGGACCTTCTCAGTTTATCCCAGCTACGTGGGAAGCATATATCCCAAAACTTGAGCAGATACTCGGTGTTCACCCAGACCCGTGGAATCCTCAGCACGCATTTACTGCATCAGCAATTTACTTAGCCGATCTCGGTGCTTCTCAGGGCGGGTATAGTGCAGAGCATGAGGCTGCTGCCCGATATTATGCGGGTGGAGGATGGCAGACCCGTGGACAAGCCTATGCCAATAGTGTGCTAAATCATGCACAAAACATCCAGACCAATATGATCGATCCGCTCCAGGGGCTCTAAAAAGACATAAAATAAAAAACTAGACAGATTGAGGGACTTGTGCTAGTATTGCCGCAGGCCTGTAGTCGCGCTCGTTTCGAACCCGGCGTAACTCTCTTCTCTCCCGCGCACAGTTCACGAGGACGCTTGACTCGGCCCTCACGGGGGCGGCACCGGTGTGCCGCCCCCTTTTTTGTTTTAGCTAATTTACCCTGAGCGTACCCTGTTGATTTTTATAGATATTCTTGTTACAGTATTTGCCACTGAATTATGAAAAAGGAAATTCACCCAGACAACTATAGAAAAGTGATATTTGAAGACGTTTCAAACGGGGAGCGCTTTCTTATTGGTTCAACAGCGGAAAGTGAAGAAACGGCTAAGTGGACAGATGGAAACGAGTACCCACTATGCAAAATTGAAATCTCAAGTACTTCTCACCCATTTTATACAGGAACAAAACGAGTTATCGACAGTGCTGGTCGTGTAGAAAAGTTCAAGGCTCGACAGGCAAAAGCAGGCAAGTAAATACTTTTAAGAAGCCCGCTCATAGAGTTCTCTATGGGCGGGCTTCGTCTGTATCACTTTATGAACGAAGAACTCAAAAAATTTAAAGAGAACCAGAAGACTACATACCTAGTAGAGAGCTATGAGCGACTTGAGGAAATAATCAAGGCTAATAAAGAGTTGCTTACTGATGAGGGGATGAAGGAGCTTGCGGAAGAAGAAATAAAGGAAACAAAAGCCCAACAGGAAGTACTTCTTGAACAAATGAGAAATATAGTTAAAGAAGAGGCGGAAGAAAATAAGTTTCCAAACGAGCTTATTCTCGAAATAAGGGCAGGAGCTGGAGGTGAAGAAGCGTCTCTTTTTGCAGAAGAGCTGGCTAATATGTACTCACGTTTTGCCGAGATACAGGGCTGGGGGGTAAAAACAGTTCATGAATCAAAAAGTGATCTTGGTGGCTACAAAGAGGTCGTGTACGAAATACGTGGCAAGGGCTGCTATGAAATGCTTCGTCATGAGATAGGGGTACACCGAGTTCAGCGTATTCCCGCAACAGAAAAACAAGGCCGTATTCACACTTCAACTGTTTCAGTAGCTATTCTGCCTATTCGTAAACAGAAGAGTGGTATTGAAATCAACCCAGCAGATCTACATGTAGAATTTTCACGATCAGGTGGAAAGGGTGGTCAGAACGTCAATAAAGTTGAGACTGCGGTCCGTATCGTGCATATACCTACCGGTATTGATGTGCGATCCACAGCTGAAAGAAGCCAACTTAAAAACAGGGAGAAGGCTATGGGTATTTTGATTGCCAAACTTGAACAAATGAAGGAAGAGGAGGAAGCTAAGAAATTTGCTGATACGCGCTCATCCCAAATCGGAACCGCAGACAGGTCAGAAAAAATCAGAACATATAACTTCCCGCAGGATCGTGTAACTGATCATAGGATCAAGAAATCTTGGAGAAATATCGAGAAAATCATACAAGGCTCCATAGACGACATATTGGGCGACCTTGACGCGTTTAGTAAAGGTGAATTGGAGGAGGGAAAGGAAGAATAAGGCTTTCTGTTGCGATTATAAATAATATCTGGTACAATCTGCACCCGTATGGACACTAAAGAAAAAGTAGCAAATCCACGAATTTCCGAGATGTTTGAGATCGGTGCTCATTTTGGTTTTACACGATCAAGACGGCATCCATCACAGAAACCGTTTATTTTTGGAAATAAGAGCAATATCGAAATTTTTGACCTTGAGAAAACCTCAGAGGCTTTTGACTCAGTACTTCTTCATGTAAAAGAGTTGGGTTCAAAAGGAAAAAAGATCTTATTCGTTGGAGGAAAAAATGAGGCACACGATTCTGTAGTTAAGGCAGCAGAAAAAACAGATATGCCATATGTTGCTGGGCGATGGATTGGTGGAACTCTTACAAACTTTAAAGAAATTCGAAAGCGAGTAGAGCGAATGCTACGACTACAAACAGAAAAAGAAAAAGGAGAGTTGACAAAATACACAAAGAAAGAGCGACTACTTATTGACCGAGAAATTGAAAAACTTGGAGAGCGATTTGGCGGACTTGTTTCTCTTACAGAAAAGCCGGCTGCACTCATTGCTATCGATAGTGCATATGAGCATATTGCAGTAGACGAGGCAAAAAAAGCAGGTGTGGAAGTGATTGCGCTTTGTGGGACAGATTGTGATATCCGAGAAATTGATCACGTATTCCCAGGAAATGATGCATCACAGAAGACTATTGAATATTTCCTCAATAACGTAGCGGAAGCATATCTTGCAGGAAAGGCTGTATCAAAAGAAACAACACCAGAGAAACCAAAAACTGTTTCAGAAGAGAAATAATAATTTCTTTTTTATCAATAAAATAAATTTACATTTTACTATGGCAACAATAGGAGTGGATGATATTAAAAAACTTAGAGATGAGACTGGTATCTCTGTGATGCAGTGTAAGAAAGCACTTGAAGAGGCAGGAGGTGATATGGATAAAGCACGTATTATTCTCGAGAAACAGAGCAAGGTTGCTGCCTCTAAGAAAGCGGATCGATCTCTCGGTGCTGGTGCGGTTGCATCATATATTCATAACACAGGAACAGTTGGCTCTATGGTGATGCTTCTATGTGAGACAGATTTTGTTGCACGAAATGAAGAGTTTAAGGCGCTTGCGTACGATATTGCGCTTCAAGTTGCAGCAACAAATCCTGCATACCTAAAGGCAGAAGATATCTCGTCAGAAGATAAATCAAAAGCAAAAGAAGTGTTTATTTCTGAAGTGGCAGATAAGCCGGCAGACATGCAAGATAAGATTCTTGAGGGTAAACTCAACGCGTATTTTAAAGAGAAGACTCTACTGGAACAGGAATATATTAAGGACCCTTCAGTAACAATCGGAGAGATGCTTGAAAGAGGGACTCAGAAATTTGGGGAAAAAATAGAGATTGGATCATTTTCTCGACTCGAAGTATAATATAAAGATAAACGCGTATGGCCATTATATGGACATTTGGGCTTTCACTGCTTGGGATCATACTTATTTTCTTGAATAAGTTTTATGAACTTAGGCACAGGAAAGAAACGTTCGTAACAAAAATCCTTTCATACTACGATAGGGTTCTTGAGCGAATCATACTTCGATTTTATTTTTTCTTTAAAAAGATAGAGGATAAGCTGTACGATAAATTCTTTGTGGTTTTACCACAAAAGGTACGTAATTTTGAAAGAAAAATTTTACGCTTTTTTGACAGACTTTCTCAAAGGTTTGTCTATTTTTTTAGAGGCAAAAAAGAGATAGTTCCACGGGCCAAAATGTCTAAGTTTATTGCATCTGCGCTTGAATATCGGTATCATAGCGAGCGTGAAAGACGCAAGCTACTAGGCGGAAAGGAATAAATATGATATCCTGGCTACGCTTACGTTTGTGAGAATTTGAGCCATCTTAGCTCAGTTGGTTAGAGCAGTCGTTTTGTAAACGACAGGTCCTCGGTTCGAATCCGAGAGATGGCTCCAAGATAAGAAAATAGCGCCTATGCACCAGGCGCTATTTTCTTTGGCTATATTAAATTATGCTTACTCAACTTGGTCAGTAGAAGTCGCATTTTTGAGTGCTTCCATCTCCTCTCGTGCTTTCTTTATCTCCTCAAGTTCTGGGATGAGTTCTTCAAGATCAGCGAGAGTTTTGAGACCATAGTATGTTGTATTTTTAATTTTGAGGGCAGGGAATTCAGCATCTATCCGATGTACTGAGCGAAGCGCTTCAATGGCTGGTGTATCAAGATAATAATCAAAAGGATACACGCGTATTTCTGGATAAAGTTCTTGGAGACGTGTGAGTACCGCTCCTTGCTTTGAACAGTCTTCACAATCGTCTTCTCTATTTGAATAGAAGTAGAGGATAGTGATAGTGTTGTCACCACATTTTTCAGCAATTTTCTTAGTAAGTAGTTGATCTTTTATAAGGAGAAGAGAATAGTATTTCTTAAGATTAAGGAATTCAGGATCGTCTGGGTTTCGCTCACTTTCCATCATCTGTAGTCTTGAGCCAATAGAGGCTAGTTCTCGAGAAAGGAATGAGTCACCGATTTCTCCGCAGGAGAGGTCTTCAAGAAGAGAAAATTGGGTCTCGATAGATAAGATGTCCACAGAGATCTTATTCTCGATACTTCGGATTTCTTGAATACGCTTTTCACTAATTGCATTACTTAAACCAAAAGAAACAGCGAATATCGCGCTTGTGATCACAAATGCTATGACATATGTCTTCCAGACAACTTTCTTCATATAAAATTTGATTAAAATTAAAACAGAGCCACTTTAACGCCAACTAGGCTTTTTAGCAAGAAGTGCCTTAATAGAGGCGCTCAAGAGCCAATAGGTAGAAATAAAGCCGTACACGAATGTGTAAAATATGAGCCCACGTGAAATACGGAATTTCTCTTTAGAGAGAGCGAGGCCCGCACATAGCATACAGAATACAAGGGCAATCATTGCAAAACTTACAATGACTGGGACACTTGAACTTACATAAAACCAACTAAAATCGAATGTCGGCATACCGATGTCAAAGTGCCATCCGGTAACCATGTATTCACCCACTTTATTTATTATCTTGAGCACACTATTTACCACAAGGAGTGCCGCAAAATAGATAGCTGAGTATATTGAAAACGTAGAGATAGGTAGAATGAAAAGGCCAAGATTGCCATGCTTTGGATTGAAGAAGAATGAGCGGTAATAGTCTTTCATATTGCGGAGGAAGCCGTAAATCCAGCGTACACGCTGTTTATAGAGCTTCTTTAGTGTATTTGGAGAAACTGTATAAACGACTGCTTCGTGAGCATTTATAATCTTCATATTATGTTCTTGCATGCGAAGACAGATCTCAAGATCCTCCGTGTTGTGTGCGTGTCGATAGGGGCCAACTATTGAAAACACCTCTCGTCTGAAAAAAGAAAACGGTCCAGGTGTGACAAAGATAGAACCAATGAGCGACATTATTTTACGCATAAAAATACTCAAGGTGTATTCGATTTGTTGAGTAAGCTGAAGCGTGTTATGCGCACTTCCTACCTTAATCGCGGGCACAACAGCCATAGCTTCTTTATCATCTATAAAGCTATGTACAATATGTAAAAGGGCATCAGGCGCTACATCAGAGTCAGCATCAAGACAGCCTACTATGTCACCTTTAGCAAATTGGAGTCCATAGTTGAGTGCTGTGTGTTTTCCGCCGTTTTCTTTTGTAAGGAGTGTGATACAAGGGTGACTCTCAAAGGCGTCGAGAACGGTCTGAGTGTTATCAGTGCTACCGTCATTAATGACAAGTATTTCAAGCTTACTTTTTGGATAATCAAGAGCGAGAAGTGAATTAAGGGTTTTGGCTACAGTTTTTTCCTCATTAAAAACAGGTACCATAACAGTTACGGCTGGAAGAAGTCTTTTTGTAACACTCTTTTTTTTAGGACTAAATATTTCACCTCTTTTTTCTAAAAAGACCAGTAAAACAAAGACCTCAAAAAAGAGGGCAACGAAAAGCAATATGTACACGAACACTTCGTTCATTACTGGCTATAATACTTGTTTTTAGCCAAATTTACAATATACTTGGATAATATGGCAGCGGAAGAAACGACGGGGCATTTGCACCCCATTACTCATATTTCTCGTCGAATAGTCGGCATTTTGATGGAACTCGGGTTCGAGGTGGCTCTTGGTCCAGAGCTTGATGAAGATCATTACAACTTCAAAGCACTTAATTTTCCTGATGACCACCCAGCACGAGATATGCAAGATACGTTTTGGCTCAAGGATTTTCCTGGGAAGCTTTTACGGACACAGACGTCAAACGTACAGGTGCGATACATGGAAAAACATAAACCACCAGTTCAAATAGTGGTGCCCGGAAAAGTATTTCGTAATGAAGCAACGGACGCAACACACGAAATGCAGTTCCACCAAATAGAGGGGCTTGTTGTAGGAAAAGATATTTCTATTGCTAATCTCAAGTTTACCCTCGAGGCATTTATCAAAAAAATGTTTGGTGAAGATGTGGAAACTCGATTTCGTCCTGGCTATTTTCCATTTGTCGAACCAGGCATCGAGGTCGATATGAAGCGTCCAAACAAAGGCAATTCAGAAAAAAATAATGAATGGATAGAGATTCTTGGTGCCGGCATGGTGCATCCAAATGTTTTAAAGAACGTAGGAATTGATCCAAAAGAATGGCAGGGCTTTGCCTTTGGTGTTGGAATAGATCGTATTGCTATGATGAAATATGGTATTGCAGATGTGCGTGAGCTCTACAGTGGCGACTTACGGCTCGTTAATCAATTCCCTGGCATATGAAAATAGATTACACATGGTTACAGTCATATTTTAAAGAACCGTTTTTCCCGAGTCCTGAAGAAGTCTCCGCATTGCTCAATGCACATTCTTTTGAAATTGAAAGCGTTGATAGTGTAGGTGATGCAACTGTATTAGATGTCGATGTCCTTCCGAACAGAAGTCACGATTGCTTATCA
>JAUIHD010000067.1 GCA_030432135.1 bacterium
CCTTCTTCGCCACTAAAATCTTCTCTATAATAAAATCCATTATTATCTTTCGTTGGATAGGATATGTATCCAGCCAAAATGTGAGAACCCTGATTCTCTCTGTATATACGTCGAAATACTTCCCCTGGCACCGTTGGCGGTTCATTCCATGCAATCTTTTCTCCTCGCCTATCGTAAATAGTTCCTCGTTCGGCAAAGATAATACTGTGGCGTAACCTATTATCTTCACTTTGTACAGCATATGTTTCTCCGTACACTATCTGTAAGTAAAAAAGTCTCCCCGTGTATAAAAGAGACACAAGAGCAAACACTGATACAAAAGTTAAAAGGGTTCCCTTTTTTATAGGAGAAACAATGCGTCCCTCAAATTGGTGCGTATCAAACTGTGGTAGATTGTGGGCATCCATGAGAACGTCTTCAGGAAAGACCTCCACATCCCTCTTTCTAAATAAAGATTTAAATACACTAAAATATCTCCGCCAACTCATGACTCGATTATACGCTTTTTATAAATCTCTGAAAAATGCAATCCGTGGCTTAATATGCCTCACCACAAATATTGAAAATACAACCCAAAGTGTCATGTAGGAAAATTGAATGTCTTGTGTAGATAAATATAATGCATCGAACAAAAATGCCGGTAAAAAAATTTCGTATGCTTGTTCAAAAACAATAATGTATCCCAACAAAAAAACTCCTAACACCCACCATGGGACAAGAACTGTAGCTGCAACTAAGATAACCGAGGCGCCTACACGTAATACTATTCTGCTTCTACTGTTTCTATCCTGACCCATTGAATATTTTTTATATTAAGCGGCTGTTCAATAAAAATTGTAGAGAAAGAGCCGTTCACATCTTCTACGATCGCCACAACGCGTCCGAGCACATACCTGTTGCTACCAGGAGAAACTATTGTATCTCCTACTTCAATATCAAACCCTTCTGGAGCTGTAAATTCAAACGCCCCATTCCCTCTCCCTTCAAGAACCACTGCAGTAGCAGTACGCGAAAGCAACCCTTCAGTTTTTCTTTCAGGAAGTGAAAAAAGATTAACTAATGCCGTATGTTCTGCCACCTCTTTCACTGTTCCGATAAGTATCCAATCTCCCGCAAACACTTTATCTCCTTCAGTAAGCCCTTCTTTCGACCCGGCATCTATTAAAATAACATCGAAAGGTGTAATAGGTGGATATGAAAGTATTGGTGCAGACACATTGCCAACATCACTTGTTCTTCTGAGCCCAAGTTCTTTTCGTAACATCTCGTTCTCAGAAACAATAAGTTCATGTTCAATCTTTAACATTTCAAGCGCCTTTTTATATTGCACAAGCAGTTCACGGGTCTCAGCATTTTCTCGTCCATGAACAATACGAGAATACCCCCTCTCTATCCTAGTACTCATATTGTGAGCCATTCTCAATATTGGATTAGCGGTATCAAGAGCAATACTCGAAGCAAAACTAAATACAAAAATAATAAGAGTAATGATAACCACAGCCCCTAGCCATAGAAATGTTTTGTTTTTATTTTTTCTTTGGCGGTAGTGCATCTTCATGAGCGATTAAAACATCTCTAAACATGTCTATTTTTTCAAGAATAATCCCAGTACCTCGAGCGACAGATGTCAGCGGATCAGGTGCAACGTGAACGGGAATCTTTGTATACTCTCGGAGTGCCTCATCAAGACGCTTAATAAGCGCACCTCCCCCAACAAGATGCATCCCTCGTTGCATAACATCTGAAAGCACTTCAGGAGGAGTCGATTCAACCACCTCTTTTACTGCTTCTATCAATGTTCCAACGGAAGGCGCAATAGCCTCACGAATGTCAGCATCGGTCACTACCACTTCTCGCGGAAGACCTGTCACCAAGTCTCTTCCTTTAATTACCATTTCTTCGCTTTGTTCTCCTGGAAGAATTGATCCTATTTGTATTTTGACTGCTTCGGCGGTTTTTTCTCCAATCAAAATTTTAAATTCATTTCGAATATAGTTGATGATGTCACTATTGAACCTATCCCCCGCTATTTTGAGACTCTTTGCTATCACTGTTCCTCCAAGAGAGATGACCGCAATATCAGTCGTTCCCCCACCAATGTCAACAATCATACTTCCAAATGGTTCAAGGACCGGAAGACGTACACCGATAGCAGCAGCCATAGGCTCTTCTACAATGTGCACAGTACTTGCTCCTGCGTTTCTCGTTGCGTCGCGCACAGCACGTGTTTC
>JAUIHD010000004.1 GCA_030432135.1 bacterium
GAGTTGTGCTGCCTCTTTCACAGAAGTAAGTGGTTCTGGTGGATTCTCATTGTCTTCTTTCATACTTCCCGAACGGTCAATAAGTAGTGCCACATCAACTGGGCTTGAACAAATAGAAACAGACGTTTCAAATTTCATTGGCCAATTAAATATCACTTGCTCTGATTCATTAGGACGAAGATCTTCAACCACAGTTCGTGATGCATGCACTGCTTTTCCGAGCGCGTCATATACAATGGCTACAAGCTCTGCTTCATCGAGATAATTGTTTGACTGGTTAGCAACTGTTGCCTCTATACGAGGCATAGTTTCCTCTCGGAGGAGAGCCTTATTTCGAACCGCAATGTCTTTCGTATTAAATGTTCCATTTCTCCACCGAGGTATATTAGTGAATGAAAATGTAACGCGTTCTGGTTTTTTATCTGGAAAGCGGAGCGTACCCTCGTAAACTGCAAACTGTCTTCCTTGCGGAATAAATGTTGAACCAGTTTTTCTCTCAATCTCGTTTCCGTTTTCATCGTAGAATACAAATTCATATTCAGCATACGGTGCTTCAGAAGTTGGGTTTGAGTTTTCAAGATACGCCACCGCACTGTATACATCTGGTACCACACGGAACACGCGAGACCACATGACTACTGGATCAGTAGAATCGTTACGACAAATTTGGCTACACGAACCCCCACAGTCTATACCAGTCTCATCACCATTTTTCTTACCATCAAAACAGGTCGGCGCTTCATACCAAAAGAGGAGAAATGGCACATAAATAAATACGAAAAGCACTGCCAGAGCACCTATAAGATAGGTCAATTTTTTCCGTTCCGTCCAGGATAACATCGGTATAATCATACCAAATAAAAAGACACGGGTCTTACCCGTGTCTTTTTATTTTTAGCTTTGAATACTTTATGACTCTCGTCATCTCTCTTCCCACAAACTACGCGATTTAAATACTTTGTGCTGGCGCCGACCTACTCTTGCCACAAGGACTACCATCGGCGCGGACGGGCTTAACTTCCGTGTTCGGAATGAGAACGGGTGTACCCCCATCGCTAAAGCACCAGCACAAAATATTCAAACGTGTCTTCGAAACAATACAACATGCAGACCCAAACCTTTACAAAGTTTGGGATGGTGCCAAGGAGCGGAGTTGAACCGCTTACGTCCGGCTTTTCAGGCCGGCGCTCTACCGGTGAGCTACACTTGGCACACAAAGTGGTGGAGTCGGAAGGCGTGAACCTTCACTCATCACTATTCTACGTCCCCCGCACATGGCGAGGTGAGCTTTCGCTTCTTTTAACGAAGAACGGCGCGACAAGATACGACTCCAAAAAGAACTGGAGCCAGGGTTGGGTATTACCCCAAAGAGTGTGGACCTCCCGTTCGGCCAATAAGACAAAATGGCTTGGACCCCATCCGTCTTATCAGTAAACTCCTCTACCGAACACCCCAGCATAAATTATTGCGTTTCCGCATGTTGTATTATTTCAATTCCACACAGCAGGATACATATATAAGCATTCTCAGATCTCCTTCTAGGATCTTGACTGATTAGTACACCTCGGCTCAACACATTACTATGCTTTCACCTAGTGCCTATCAACGTAGTCATCTCCTACGAGTCTCAAATGATTTCTAATCTTGAAGTTGGCTTCCCGCTTAGATGCTTTCAGCGGTTATCCATTCCCAACATAGCTACCCTGCGGTGCCACTGGCGTGACAGCAGGTAGACCAGAGGTCAGTTCATCCCGGTCCTCTCGTACTAGGGACAAATCTTCTCAAAAATCAACGCCTGCAGTAGATAGGAGACCAACCTGTCTCACGCTTGTTACCACGTGTTACCACGTGCAATGGACTATAGCTTCTACCTTTTACAAGGTAGGCCAACGTGTAGTCTCTACGGGCTCCATCAAAATGGATTCCCTCGGTATTGACCTCATATAAGGTTTCCACCGATATCAGTTGGCTTGAAACATGCATATCACTATACATGTCCGCCGTGATGTGATTGGTTCTATCATTTGTTATGTTTTAAGACGAAAAGACTCGATTTGTTTGTCTGTTATGTCCAGATTCAGACGGTTTTAAAGTCATACAAGATAACTCCAAAACGGTCTGAACCCAGCTCGCGTACCTTTTTAATTGGCGAACAGCCAAACCCTTGGGACCTTCTCCAGCCCCAGGATAAGGTGAGCCGACATCGAGGTGCCGAACACTGCCGGCGATATGAACTCTTAGGCAGTACCAGCCTGTTATCCCCAGGGTAGCTTTTATCAGATAATCTCCGGTCGCGTCTAAAGCGGACCATCGGTTCACTTAGTGCTGCTTTCGCATCTGCTTGGCATTTACGCCTCGCAGTTAAGCCAGCTTGTGCCTATACACTATCGGCACGGTTTCCATTCGCGCCTAGCTGACCTTAATCAACTCCTCCGTTACTCTTTAGGAGGATAGCGCCCCACTAAAACTGCCCACCAGATACTGTTCCCGTCCGTTTTTGCCGTACAGGTTAGCGAATACATCAAAACAGAGTGGTATTTCACTGACGACTCCACGGTACCCGAAAGCCCGCTTCAAAGTCTCCCACCTATGCTACGCAGTCAAAACATACACGCAATATCAAGTTGCAGTAAAGCTCCTGGGGTCTTTTCGTCTAACTGCAGGTAACCGGCATCTTCACCGGTATTGTATTTTCACCGAGCAAGTCCTCGAGACAGTTCCCCAGTCGTTACGCCATTCGTGCACGTCTGAACTTACCAGACAAGGAATTTCGCTACCTTAGGACCGTTATAGTTACGGCCGACATTCACCAGGGCTTATATCAGTCAGCATACAACATTCTGTGCACAAAAAATTTCTGCACACAATGTCGTACACCGCCAATATTTAACCTTCTGGCATTGGTCAGGCGTCACCCCCTATACATCCTCTTACGAGTTCGCAGGGAGCTGTGTTTTTGATAAACAGTCGCCAGGGATTCTTTAGCTGCGGCCCTCCCCCCGAAGGGATTGGGCAGGCCTTATCGCGAACTTACGGCCGCTATTTTGCCGAGTTCCTTGAGGACCTCTCACTCGTTCGCCTTGGTCTTCTCGACCTGACTACCTGTGTCGGTTTACGGTACGGATCCTGCATCAATAAGCTTAGAAACTTTTCTTGGAAGCGTGCTCCCCAAAATTGCCTTGGCCGAAGCCAAAACTTTATGCTCTGCTTGGACTATAGATCCCGGATTTACCTAAGATCCATCCTCACAGCACAAACGAAAATCCAATAATTCGCTTTGAGTACAACACTCCGTCCTTCCATCGCTTGATACAGAAGTCATGGAATATTAACCATGTGTCCATCGGGTGCGGCTTTCGCCATCCCCTTAGGCCCGACTAACCCTTCGCTGATTGTCATTGCAAAGGAAACCTTAGTCTTTCGGCGGGCAGGGATTTCACCTGCCTTGCGGTTACTTGTGCCAACATTCTTACTTCCATACGCTCCAGCATGGGTTACCCCTTTGCCTTCAGCGCAGAATGGAATACTCTCCTACCGCTTGCACATACCGAAGTATGTACAAACCCTCAATTTCGGTACCATGTTTTAGCCCCGATTATCTTTGGCGCAAAATCTCTTACTGAGTGAGCTGTTACGCTATCTTTAAAGGATGGCTGCCTCTAAGCCAACCTCCTCAGTGTCGGAGAAATATCACCACCTTCCTTGCACTTAACATGGATTTAGGGACCTTAATTTGAGATCTGGGCTGTTTCCCTTTTGACCACCGGAGCTTAGCCCCCGGAGTCTAACTGCTTTGCTTTAACCTTAAGTATTCGGAGTTTGATAGGAAAAGCGAGGTTTCCCCCTATCAGTTCCTTCCAGTGCTCTACCCCTTAAGGGAACACAAAACGCTAGCCCTAAAGCTATTTCGGAGAGAACCAGCTATTACAAGATTCGATTAGCTTTTCACTCCTTACCACAAGTCATCCCAACGTATTGCACGGCGAACGGGTTCGGGCCTCCGCCTCTGTTTCCAGAGACTTCACCCTGCTCATGGTAAGCTCATCTTGCTTCGGGTCTTTAGTGTAAGACTAAACGCACTATTCATACTCGCTTTCGCTACGGCTCCATCCCGTAAAGGACTTAACCTTGCCACACACTAAAACTCGTTGGCTCATTCTTCAATAGGCACGCCGTAGAGGTGCAAGCACCTCATCGACTCCTTGTAGACATATGGTTTCAGGTCTATTTCACTGTCCTTCCGGACTACTTTTCACCTTTCCCTCACGGTACTAGTTCACTATCGGTCTCTAAAAGTATTTAGCCTTGGGAGTTAGTCCTCCCAGATTCCTCCGAGCTATTCATGTCTCGAAGTACTCAAGAACAACAACAAAAGAGTTGCATTATTTTCACATACGGGACTATTACCCTCTAAGGTGTATCTTTCCAGATACTTTTGTTAATAATACAATTTCTAACTCTTCTCATATAAATATGACGTTGTTGCCTTACAACCCCCATACACAAGTGCATGGGTTTGGGCTCCTTCGCTTTCGCTCGCCGCTACTTACGAAATGCTTATTAGTTTATTTTCCTCCGGGTACTGAAATGTTTTACTTCCCCGGGTGTACCCCTTCGCACATAATTGCGCAAAGGTAACGACCAAAGTCGCTGGGTTTCCCCATTCGGAAATCTTCGGATCACAGGTTGCTCAGCACCTTCCCGAAGCTTATCGCAGCTGTGCCACGTCCTTCATCGTCTTTTAGAACCTAGGCATCCACCATACGCCCTTATGATTTCCCATTAGGAAATCTAAGAACCGCTTTTGAAGTCACACACTCTAAAGATAGTGTATGACCCCTTATGTATCCTGCTGCGTGAAATTGAATTTCATACAGCAGTATTTACCTGTTTTTTGAATCTTTTGTGTACTAACAAAAGATTCGGCTCTCCCGCCTCCAGCGACCCCAATCCATTTTCATGGAAGTTACTGTGACGGGATTATATTTTCAAAGTTCGCTACGGACTGCTTCCAGCCCCAGATCTACCAAGGCAAGCCTTGATAGATCTAGAACGAGAAGATGAGAAAGAAAAAGAGCCGCATTCCTGCGGCTAGACAAAAGAAGAACCCGAGGTTCTTTATGTTCGCCGCGCTCTAAATCTTTTACTCATACGTGCGGTACAGTATAGTCAAATTTAAAAAACTGTCAACTGGGGAGACCCTAGATTTCAAAAACCCGCCACCTAGGCGGGTTTTTGAAAAAAAAGCTTTCTATACAGGCCTATTACACAGAAAGGTCTCTTCGCATTTTTTCAATAACATCCTTGGCCGCTTCCTGTCCTCCAAGACCAAATGAAAGACCGAGTCCAAGCGCAAGCGCAATCACAAATCCTGTGAAAAGAGTTTGGATAAATGCTGTTGCAATACCAAGTTGTGAAAGAGCAATAAGGATTGCAAACACCCAGATTGACCATCGAGTCACTGTTCCGAGGAAGTTTGCTGATCCAACATTTGCAGTCTTTGCAGATGCATTTACCACCTTTGCCATAAAGTCTCCTACAACTCCTCCAACAAGCAGAATCAATACTGCAACGATTACTTGTGGTAAGTAGAGAAGTACTACCTGCTGCAAGAAGACGTTCACCTGCGTAAGGTTGAGCACGTCAAATGCTGCGACAAGAAATACAACAATAATAAACCACTTCACAAGACCGCCAACAAATTCTCCTGAATTTAGAGAAATGTTTCCTCTCTTAAGAAGTGCACCAATACCTGCAGACTCAAGCGCTGCATCAAGCTTTATAGAACGGATAACTTGAGCAACAATCCTTCCAATCAATGCGCCGATTGCCCATCCAAGAATAAGGATGATAATCGCGATCACGAGATTTGGTACAAAGACCAACACTGCCCGCCACAAATCCTGAAAAGATGCTGTCAAAACATCACCCCATGTTTGTAAAACCATAAAAATCTTTTTGTGTTTAAAAACACAATAAACTATTAAATTACTAATATATTAGTGAGCTCTACGCTCTATCTCTATTATACCGCAAAATTATAATCTAAATAAAAGAGAGTTTATCGAAAATAACAAGGTGTGGATAGTCAAAAATATCTCGCAACAATTTGTCATAGATACTCATACGATATTTAAAATCACTTGTTTCAAATGAGGCAAATCTGAGTTCTCGACCCATCTCAGCTTCAATAGCGGCAATAGTATTAGTCAAAGACTTTTGCTTGATATAGTCTCCTACCACTAAAATATCGAGCCGACTTTCGTCGCTTTTATTTACAAAAATACCAGAGAGAATGATTGTTTTGATCTTTCCCACTTTACTTATTCTTTGGGTCAGATCTTTATCAGAGAGAGGTCGAGCCGCTGATATAAATTCAGTAAGTTCATTGAGGTATACAAAACTTGGATCAACAGCGTACCCTGTGGTTTTTCTTTTTTTATAGGTAGTAGCACGTTTCTTTAAGAGGCCAATTTTTTCAAGTGCAGAAATTTCCCTTCTGATATCGCTTGCTCGTATTTGAGTGCGGTCAGATACTTCAGCGGCAGAAAATATTTGTTCTGGATTAAACAGAAAAAGCCGTAATGCTCTTACTTTTGCCGTGTTCCCGAAAAGTTTATCAAGTATATCCATAATACTGTTTCGGCATTGTACCAATATTTTAAACGCGAAAAAATTGACTAAGTACAAAAAATATACATAATGCTCCCCAGAGGAGGGAGAGACGATGGCTCACCTATTTGCACCGCTCGCTTACGACAGGATGCCCCACGGGCAGCCGCGCCAAGATACTCCCATAAACCGCCTGGGGAGCAAGGTGCGCATAGACGTTCTACTCAAGAAACTGGTTATGGTGCTGGGTACACCGAAGGATCACCTCTTCGTGTTCGTAGCCGGCTTTTCCAAAAAGTCACCCGACACCCCAACCACTGATGCACCTATAAGTCTTGCCGAGGAGATGGATCGATACGCAAACTACCAAACCCCGGCCCTAGAGTCATTCTGGGATGCACAATCCTGGGGAACCCACGATGAGATTCACTCCATCATCGAAGAAGGGAAAGGGGTTGGTACTGGCGAGGACCACGACGTATACATCGCAACAAACTTGGGGCACATGCCCCGCGTAATGCTCACCTGGTTTTTCTTGGAGAAACCCAAGAGCTGGCGTGCACACTTCGTGATTGCCAAACATTCCTTCAGTCCCAAAGAGTGGGCTCAGGAGACAATCAAGTTCTTTACGTACCTCTATCGCTTCACGTTCAAGAAGTGGTGAGATACGAAAGCACCCGCGACCAATTGGTCGCGGGTGCTGTTCGTTTTGTTTGAGTTAAAGCTTATTTCAAAGTAACTTTACCTCCAGCTTCTTCTACTTCTTTCTTAAGAGCTTCTGCTTCCTCCTTCTTCATTCCAGCCTTAAGTACTGATGGAGCACCATCAACAAGATCTTTCGCCTCCTTGAGACCAAGACCAAGTGCACCCTTCACAACTTTAATAACTGCAATCTTCTGAGCACCAGCGTCTGTAAGTTCAGCATCGAAGCTGTCCTTCTCTTCTGCAGCACCAGCGTCTCCAGCTGCGGGACCAGCAACTGCAACAGCAGCAGCTGATACACCGAATTTCTTTTCAAACACCTTCACAAGTTCATGAAGATCAAGCACTGACATTTCTTCGATTTCTGAAACAATCTTCTTAAACTTTTCAGGTACTTCAACTTCCTCACCAGCATCTTCGGCAGGTGCCTCTGTTTTAGAAGCTTCTGCTTCTGCAGGAGCTGCCTCAGGAGCAGCAGTTTCTTCTGTAGAAGTTTCTACAACTTCCTCATTTTTTACTTCTTCTGACATGATTTATTTTTTATTCCATTACGCAGTTTGTTCTCGCTTTTCCGCTAGTGCATTAAGAGCGATCGCAAAACTTTGTATTGGTGAGTTAATAATGTTTACAAACATTCCACGGAGTACTGGCGTATCAGGAATTGTCGCAATTGAGAGCATCTCATCACGATTCATGTACCGTCCCTCAAACACACCTCCAGTTATTTTTAGATTATCAGGATTCTTCCTTTCGAATGCATAGATCTCACGCGCAGGTGCAATAAGATCATCACTATACGCAAGTCCAAACTCTCCCGGCATCTCTGGCATCTCTCCTGAAATGGAAGAGTCGTTGAGTGCCATGCGAGTAAGTGTCTTTTTTGCAACAGTATATGCTACACCTTTTTCTCGTAAGGTCTTTCGAATATTCGCAGTATCATTTCCAGAAATTTTCTGAAAATTAACAAACACCATAGATTGCGCGTTGTTTACCGCATCCTTCAAACCTGTAAGAATGTTTGCTTTCTTGTCTTTTGTAATTGCCATGAAAGCTTTTCTTTTACATTAGTAAAGAACGACCTTTGTGCAAAGCCACCCATACAAAATAGATAGGGAAAGATCTCGGCAGGCAACTTTAATCCGTCTTTTGGCGGAGCCCACTGTCTATGACCTTGCAGGGAGGAGGATACCAGAATAAAAAATACTGGTCAATATCTCCGTATTCTAAAACAGAGAAGCAAGAAAATTCTTTATTTTCCCAAATAAGGACAGATTTTCTTCGCCCGTATATAAGACAACAGTAGTTGCACTAGATACATCCTCACTTAAGTCACTTATGCCTTCTAATTCCTCATATGTTTCCCCGGGTAGAGGTAGGGGGTAGCCCTGAACAGCACCCGCTACGGGCTCCATATATGATGGGCTCATATATGAAATAGCCTGACTCATCTCTACTAAATCAGTTGAGATTTTCTGCAATTCTTCCTGTGTATTCATAAGCTCGGTTACCGAGATAGATACTCGCTCTGTCTCTCCTTTTTGGATAAGTACCACATCAGTAGTTTCAAACGGATGCCGGAGGCGAAGTGTATTTTGTGGCAAGATAATAGTCTCTTTTGGAATATAGTATTCATGCTCTCCTTCTCGGATAATCCAATCTCCGATATTTATTTCAAAGGTATTATTATTTTTAATAGCTAAATATCCATTTCCTATTTCAACAACTTCTATAGAAAATTCCCGAACTTCTACCGTAAGTCTTGCTGTATATATTTCTCCTTCATGCTTTGCAGTGAGTACAACAATGTATGTTCCAGGGAAGAGATATTCGTGCACTACCTTCCTTCCTGACTTACTCAACCCATCCCCAAAATTCCATCGGTATGAATCGTTAATTATAATATTGTTCTTACTATCAACCAGTTCTCCCGTGAAATATACATTTTGCCCAACGGTAACCACTCTATCTCGCCCAGCATAAAGAGTAAGCTTTTTCTTCGCAACACTATTTACCGTGCTTACGTCCAATGAACCTGTATGTGCACTTCCCCCAGTGGACCCTGAAGTTTCTGTATGAGTGTCAGTTACTCCGTTGACTGCATTTTCTGATTTAGGAGTAGGGAAGGCGGTTAACCAATTACTTCCGGACTTCTGCATAGTCTCCTTAGAATTATTATCCCCTGCAAGCCATCCGTCAGACATTGAAACTTGGTCGACTACCACTCCTTCACTATCTTTAAGCACAAGAGTTTCTCCAGAATTACTGAGTGCACCTGAATAAAAAATATCCCCTAAAACTCCCGGCACAGTATCATCATTTGTTCTTTCTAAAAGAAAAAATGATTTGGCACCTATAGTTCCTGAAAGAGAAATATTTGGAGACCCGTCGCTCGCAGAAAGTGCCCAACCTGATAGATCGACAGCAACATTAGACTGATTGTATAGTTCAATCCATTCATCATTTGCAGATTCTGTTCCGCCCATCCATGCAACCTCAGACATATAGACGGAAGCAAACACAAAAATAGGGAAGAGTGCACTAAATAAAATACATGAAGAGAAACCGAGTATTTTTAGAAATTTCTGAGAATTCATAACAAGAGATTATAAGTAGATAATAAGTAATGTCTCTATAAATCCTATCTGTCCTATTCCCTTGATTTCAAATGAAATATAAAGCCCTGTTCTCTCCCCTCCTCTCTTAAAAAGTTATCCACAGGTAGTGTTTTTATCTTTAATTATCTAAAACAAAAAACCACCCGAAAGGGTGGTTTTTTGTTCGTTACGGCGAACCGCAACTACCTTACTCTAACCTAACTAAGATTAGCTAGCTGTAAGAGTTTGGTTGATTTCAAGAGCATCGAGTTCGAAGTCGATTGACTTAGAAGCTGGAGCACCAGTTGTTGTTCCCCAGTTAATAGCCGTGATTTCAAACTTCTTAGTTCCTGCAGTACCATTAAGCTCATTTATACTTCCTGTGAAGGTAAATGTTCGTGATGAACCTGATGTGATTTCGTATACAGTAGATGTATCACCAGGTGCTGAATTAGTACTAATGATTGACAGTGATGAACTTGATGCTGTCGTGCTTGTTGATACGAATGTTGCAGGTGTCTTACTTACGTATACGTTTCCTCCATCCGCTGTAAGAGTGAATGTGAATGTCGCGTTAGCGAGGTAAGACTTATCTCCAACAATTGAACCATTAGCTGACATACCACTTACGTTTGCAACCACTTCTTCGAAGTGAACATCGTTACTGTTGAGAGTTACAGATGATACTGAAGCAGTATCGAATTCTGAGTCCTCAGCAACAATGTTTGTAGTGTTTGCTGTAAGAGTTGTAGAAGCAACTGAGCCTGCTACACCTGTGTTATCAGCATCTGCTACGTCAACCATAAGTCGGAATGTCTTCTTTGATCCCTTTGAAATGTCAAAGTAGTCATTGTCAAGAGTTGTGAAGATTGTTGTTGTTCCGATTGTTGAAGCTGATTCAAGTTTGTTACCTGAACCATCAGCAAGGTACA
>JAUIHD010000005.1 GCA_030432135.1 bacterium
CAGGCCATAATTGAGCAAACCGACCCTTGGATTGAGAATCCAGATCCAGACAAGGGCAACGGCGACACCTGCTGTAACGGAAGGCAAATAAAAAATTGATCTAAAAAAAGGTAAACCGGGTATTTTTTGGTTTAGTAAAATACTCCATAATTTCAGCGTCTACTGGTTTCTCATGATTTTTTTCTTGAATTTTAGGAGAAGAGAACGTGCTTATTACTGCGCCAGCGTATGCGATTCCTATTTCTCTTGAGACAGAAAGTGCTTCTGAGAAGGTGTTTGGTAGCTCCTCATTAGATATGTTGCTTGCAAGATATAGTCCGATAACTCGTCCCCATATGGAACGCTTTTCATCTGGAATAGAAAAAAGCTCTGCAAGGTTGAAACTACGATTAGTCACTTCCTCAGAGAGGATGTAATCCTTTTTTTCTTCGGACAATTTATCTAGTATAGATATGAATGTATCTCTATCAATAACCATGTCTATATAATAACAGGCTTCTGTTAGGTAATTATATTACCTCGTGAATCTGTTCCAACAATCCGTGAACTACCATCGTTTGAAGAACCTCCAGAAGAGCTTGGATTGATACCCCAGAAGTCCGCATTAGGACTTGCTTTCATTCGTTTTATAGAGTCGTGTACATTAGCTGCTCCGGTGAGCCGTTGTGAAATAGCATCTCTAGTAGGGTTATCTATATCTCCTTTTCTTCTTAATTTATCAAGATGGTCTGATGTAATAAGTGGGATAAGTGCATCACTGAATGCTTGCTTGCTACTGTCATTATCAACATTGAAGATATCCTTGATAGGTAATGATGGAAAGTCAGAAATATTTGTCTTATTAAATATTTCTTTCGCTCGGTCAGTATCGCCCTCTTCAATAGTCTTGTTTAGAGCACTACTAATATCTGCTATTTCTTCTTGTTTTTGAAGGTCCTTATCTTTTGTCTTTATATTGTCTATGATGTCAGATTCGGCTTTGTATGAAGCTGCACTTGGGAGTGCGGCATTACCTATGCGACGAGTAGTAAGTTGTCCAGCAAGCCTTGCTTTGTTCTGGTTTGTTTCAAAATCAACGGCTGCTTTTGCTTTCTTCTCTTCCTTTTCAGCTTTCCGCAGAACCTCTCGCGCTTCAAGTCGTGCCTGTCCCTCAGGAGCTGCAAGATATGCACGTTGTGCAGCACGTCTTGCATTCTGTGCGTCATCGTATGCCCTGTTAGTTTCTTGTGATGCTGTTGCTCGTGCTTCGATTTCCTTTTGTTTACCTTCTGCTCTAACTTCAACACCCTTTCGGTAGCCACCAGCACCGGTAGCAGAACCCAAATCACCAAATACTTGCCCCCCAATACCTCCTGGTGCGTTTCTTAGATCAAAACTACTAGTAGACGCCCTGTTTGCTGCACGCCAACTTTGTCGCGCAAACCAATTGTTTGAATTTCTAAGTTTCTCGTTGTCAGCAATCCTGGATGCACCCCACCCCAATGTATTCCTTCCTGCAAAAGACGCGGTACTGAGGGCTGCGTTGCCAATAAATTTATTTACGCTGCTAAAGTAGTTTCCGCCCATACTTGACGCTTTTTTAGCAATAATGAGAGACGCGAGTGAAAGTCCAATAATGAGAGAGAAATTAAATAGGGCCGATATGCCATTTTCAAATGTTGAACCACTTCCCCCGTTCTGAGAAAAAATAGCACCAAGTGTTTCTGTGGTACTTTTTGCCTGGAACATACTGCTCGCAACAGTAAGATTCACCCATGTGAGGATCATGAAGACAGGTGCAAATATCGATTGTCCGACAAGTGAATTCCACCATCTCTTACTTATACCTTGGCTCGCAGGGATAATAAGACCCGCGAAAGCAACTGGTGAGAGTACCATAAGAAACAGTATGGCTATATATCGAGTAAGAAGCATTATTGCTGCAGCTATAAAGACAAAGGCACTGATGAGTATAAATGTTATAGCTCCAAGATTTCTTAATAAGATAATATAATTATCCCCTGAACCTATACCTTCTTTAGCAAGCTGTTCAATACTGCCGCTAAAAGTTGATGAAATCCCTAACGCTTGTGTGTACACGGTAGATATAGAAGTGAATCCGTTGGAACCTGGTGGAATTATTTGGTCATAAAATCCTGTCGCAATGACGTTTGAAGCGTCTATCACTACACGTGTGAAGAACATGCTGAAGTTGATAAGAAGCGCCACAGCGACTAACTTCACAATAACTTTACTTGCTTCATTTGATCGGCCGATCATAAGCATGATTGCTTGGTAGAGTAGGATAAAAATGAAGGAGATATTTATAAGATCTCTTATAACAACCCAGGCAGACTGAAGACCTGTTCTGATTCCATCATTTTTAATAATAGTTCCGTATGCGCCTACGATGGTTTTGGCTACAATGAAATCAAAGAAAAGTCCTGTTACTCCAAGGAACCATATAGATATTCGCACCACTAGCTGGGTTAAAGGTGCCATAAACGAAGCAACTGCTTCAAAAGTGATGTGGGTTACTTTTTGTACCGCCGCTTCAGCAGCTTTAGAGGCAACACGGTCTAATGCAGCATCTGTAGCTGCACCGACAGCATCAGATACAAAAAGTGGGTTTGGTATAGCTGTGCCGGGAATGAATATGGATCTACTAAAAAAACCAGGGTCTTCTGTCTCTTCTTGAGCAGATGCGGTTTGTATACCAAGCATTACGTTGGTTATAGAAAAGACAATAGTAAAAGCCATTGCTACCCCAAAAAGCTTCAGCAATACTTTTCGTGCCGGCACGTGTACTCCAAACATATATATAGATAAAGTATACCACTGTGGCAAACACTTTTAGTTAAAATAGTGGGCATAAAAAGAACCCGCTCTTCAGCGGGTTCTTTTTAACATGTTTTTTATTTTTTTCACTAGAATCCGTTTATGGTATTTCCGTTTAGGCATCCGATAGGATTCCAGCCAGGGAGACAGTATTCACCTGAACCTGGAGCACCGCAGCGGATTGCTTCTGCTTGGTCTGGATAACTGCACCGCACCGTGTAATTTACAGGAGAGTACGCGTATGTAGGGGGCACTGTAAAGAGCGTTCCTGGTTCACCTGGGCGTGTAGGTAAAGGTGCCGCTCTTTGATCGTATTCTTCAGGGCTTGTTGGGCGACCACTTCCTGCAAGATTTCGTTCATTAGCTTCTGCCGAACAGTTTCTAAAATGGAAGTAGTAGTCAGAAGGACAACTACCGAATTCATTACCACTTGAATCAAGACACAATTGAAGTTGCCGCGTTCCTGTTGGCGGAGTTGGTGTCTGTCCGTAAAAGTCTGCTCCCTGGCAACCACTTCTACCTGGAGTATAGCGTTCTCCTGTATCCGGGTCTTCACATACAACAGTAGGTGTACAAGAGCTGCCACCAGATGAGCCTCCGCTAACACCACCTCCTACACTACCACTACCTACAGGGAGTCCGCCGCTAGACGAACCGCCGGATGTACCTCCGCTACTGCTACCTCCACCAGCACCTAAGTCGAGTGTTGATGTGTTGCCACCGGAAAACGTGATACCCACTTCTCCATTATCAGAGAAAATGTTGTTTCCCAAAAGATTTCCTGTTCTGCTGCGGCTAGGAATACCTGTTTGACCTCCAGAATTTCCGCTTGATCCACCAGGAACAGTGGGTCCTGTGTTCCCTCCTGTCCTACTTCGTGCTATTTCGTCAGCGATTGTGTTGATTCGGGTAATATCAAGTGTGAGAGAACTTACACTGTAGACATAGATAGAGCCGAGTACAACAAGAATTTGGTCTGGTCGTTCTGGCCCAAGGAGATTTAACATTTCAGGTGGGAGTTGTTTTGAATCTGAAACATCAAATACCCAATATGAAAGATCTGTTGTGCCTTCACAACCGATCATTTCGGTAATTTGAGTTCGAATTATCTCATCAATATCTGTTGCATCTATAACCGGAGTAAGTAATACAAAACCATTTGAACTTTCTATTGTGAGATATCCTTCATTAGAGTATCCAACAGTACCACTGACTTCCTCTGAGAGTTTTAATCCCGCTTCTCGAAGATCTGCAGCACTCGCTGGAAACTCGCAGTCGCTTGGAGTTACCACTGCATTTTTTTCAGAATCCCTCTGAGACCCATCTGTATTAAAGAAATAGAAACCAAGAACAATGATTGCAATAAGTACTATTAAAGAAATAACTATTGTACTCTCTGAAACATTGTCTTCTTTCTGCGCGTTTTTAAGTTTAGGCATTTTACGTACACTACACTATTAATAATATCCGTATAAATAATTCGATTATATGTTTATAGTAACACGACAAAGTTCCGCAAAAGAGTATAAAAATATCTTTATGTTGATTTCTTATTGACTTACCACAACAAGAATTTGACTTGGTCGTTCGGCACCTAACTGAGTAAGCATTTCAGGTGGGAGTTGGTTAGGGTCAGAAACCTGAAACACCATGAATGTGAGACCACTTGCTCCATCACAACCAATCTGTGCCGCAACCTGTTGTTTAAGTGTATCGCTCGCAGCAGACGGGCTTACTGGTGTAAGAGATACGGTGCCATTTGAGCTTGCGATCGAGATGTAATTTACTCCCGTGAGTGCTTCTACAAGCGCGGAGACACTTCCCGATACCTCGCTTGAGAGTTGAGATACTGCGAGGGAAAGGTTTTCCGAAGTTACCGTAGAAATAGCACACTGACCTCCTTGTTGCGGTGGTGCTGTTTGTCCTACACGGACAATAATCTTCGATTCAGCTGTTTCCACTGTAAGATCTCCTGTAAGAACATCTTCGAACGCGTTATTTTGTGCTCCGTATGTAATTTCGTATACACATCCAGCTCCGACAAATGAAAATGTCTCTGCACCAAAAGCACTATTTGCGATCCATTGGCTACTACCGCTTGCAGTAGGACATGAACCTAAGTCATCTCTTACGGTGATAGTTGAGCCAAATCCGTTTGCGTTAGCCGCACACCATGAGAAGTTTACAGGTTCCCCTTCATCGACGGTGATATCTCGTCTATTTGTAGTAAATCGAGGGTTAGAACTATTGATACCCAAGGTTGCTGTTGGGTACATTCCATCTCGGAAAGCACCACAATATTCTGATGCACTTGGATCATTTGGTTCGAGGATATTATCAAGACTGACCTGGGCAATTGGTCGGAAATTATCAGTTTCTATTTTCCCTGAAAGACCAAAGAGACCCTTAGCACTGTTAAAGAGTTTAAGAGTGAATTGGTTCAAAAGTGCACCAACAATCTCGTTAATTTCTTCTGCCACTTCGAGTTCACCGACACCTGAACCGAATACTTTTGTGAGTTGACCTTCGACAAGACTTCCTGGGGTATTTATGCTCGGGTTATCACATTCACTTGATCCAAGTTCTGTTTCCACCATCCGTGTTCCGGTAGGAGAATTTGGGTCAGGGACTTCCTCAAGCTTTGTCTGTGGAGTTCCATCTGGGTTCTCACATGTCTTCCATGAAAGAAGACCGTTAGCCCAATTAAGCTCATTTTGCCATGTTTGGTTATTGATACTAATACGAGCATATAAATCGTCTCGTGCTTGTATGTATGCCCCAAAGGGTAGACTGTCAGTTGTTTGTGAAAGTGTGAACCATGCTGGCCATCCACCTTGTGAAAAATCGTTATAAAAATTCTGAACATTGCCAACAACATCCTCAATGGTACAAGCATATTGTGGCCCAAGGAGGTATGTATTTCTCAGGGCGATTTGTATGTTTAATCTAAATGGACTACATACAAGGTTACCAATGGGAGTACAAACTTCTTTTCCGTCAGGACCTATACTACAAACTGTTTTTTCAAGGAAACGATTAAATTCATAGTCTGCAATTTCTGTTGCAAATCTTTTTGGGTCTCGTACAAAACCTGGACTCCCCTTAAATCCGCCATTGATCCAGTTTACTGTGTCTCTGGTAATCATTTGGAGCATGCGTTTCGCGATGATTTTGGTTGAGAAGTCGAGCGCATATTCCTTAATAGCGAGTGCCCATGACCCACCAAGAAAAGCGTGTGCTGTTTGTGGTGGACGAATAAAAGCTATTCCTCCGAGTACAATGAGAGATGCAAAAAATCCTGCTATAAATTTACGAAACATGTATTCTTTCCCTGTTTTCTCGGAGGTGTTCATAAAATTTATTTAATTATATCGTAATCAATGAGAAAAATTTTATAAATGTTTATAAGTCAATTCCTTCGGTCGCCAATTTTCTTACAATCGCCTGATACATGAGGTCTATGGTGAGCGCATATTCTGGGAAAGACTGAATACCAACAAGCGCACGAGCAGGATCTATATTGGTATATGCTGTTTGCTCGAGGCTCCATTTAATTCCGACGGTGCTATTGGTGAGGTTGATATGTTCATTAAGTAGTGCAGTTGGCACTTCAATCGCAATAAGATCACTGATTATATTGTCGTATATAGCAAGATTTGCTTGCACTCTTCGTCCGACCAATTCTTCGTCAACAACGCCTGAGTTCTCATCCCCGGTAGTTTCAATTGCTTGGATGACACTTGTCCCAGTTTGTGCAAGTGTCGCATCAGGATATTTTCTATCAAGTTCACGTAGTTTATTTGCATACAGTAGCAAGGTCGACTTATTAGTTGTCACAGTTTTAAAAGTTTCTTTACTGTAAACAGTCGGCTGGGTAATTTCAAGAGCTTGGTTGGTTATGTATTCAATCAAATCTTCAGGAGATGAAAAATCTGAATTTTGTGTTGTCCGTGCATATATATACTCACCAAGCACACCCCTCCCTATTCGTTCTGTTAGCGTGAGATTGCCCTCAAGTATTCCGTTTTCACCTTCCTCGATTGCTTCACCATTTGTTTTTTGTGTAATGTAGGCCTGGTCCCCGCCTTCCACATTAAATGTGTTTGGATTTTGAGGATCTGTCCCCTCAAGAACTTCCTTCCAGTCGGGTACTCCATCATTGTCTGTATCTCTTCCAGAAGATTCGCGTGCACTATCTGAAACAATCAAATCTTGTTTTTTGAGATCCTCGGTGAATATTTTATGCGGTTCACCATCTGTCTTGAAAATAAAAGCTGCGGCCACTACACCGATAGCAATGATAATGAGAAATACATTCCGTACTCCAATTTTTTCCATCACCCAAATTGTATCACGAAGGTATCACTTCCTTTGAGAGATTAATCCATTTTTCCAGTGGAATAGTTTCGGGACGAGCTTTTTGTTCTACCCCGCAGATCTTAAAAACTTTTTCTGGATCGATAAAAAATTCTTTAATACTTCCAAAGAGCGTTTTCCGTTTTGCATTGAATGCTTTTTTAGTAATTTTCCAAAAATTTTCTTCATACCCTCCTGCTTTATGAGGACCGATATTTTCAATGCGGATAATTGCAGAGTCGACTTTTGGTGGTGGAGTAAATGATCCTTTTTTAACCGTACTGATTATCCTCGGATTTCCATACGCCTTAACAGAAAGTGATAGTAAACTCTCTTTTCCATCTTTTGCAACAATGCGCTCAGCAACCTCTTTTTGCACCAGAAGTGTCATGGCGCTTGGGCGCGGTTCCTCGGTAAGGAGCTTTCGTATAAGTATTCCTGTTATGTAGTACGGGATATTGGCGATAACTTGAAATTTACCTCTTATTTTTAGGTATTTTGAAATATCTACTTCCAATATATCTCCGTGAACAAGAGTAAGATTCCCTCTATTTTTACCCGCCTTAAATAAATCTAGTAAAAATTCATATGCTCGATCATCTTTTTCTACTGCGACAACACAAGCACCTGTTTCAAGAAGTTTCTCAGTAAGGACTCCTTCCCCCGGCCCAATCTCAAGCACAACATCATTCTCTAAAAGATTGCTTGATTCAATAATATCTTTGAGTGCCTTAGGAGAGCGAAGAAAATGTTGCCCGAGTGATTTTTTAGGAGTAAGCATATTAAAATTCTATATCAAAAATGTCGGCGATACCTTTCTTTCTTTGTGTGTCTATTGAACCGGCTTCCTGTGTTTCGGCACTATATTCAATATGTTTTTTATCAATTTCGTCGATAAATGAAGAAGCTGGCTGCATGTCTCGCGTTCCAAATACGCGTCGCATGATGGCGTGAGTCAAAATTACCCGTTTCTTTGCTCTGGTGAGCGCAACATAAAAGAGTCTTCTTTCTTCTTCGACATCTCGATCTCTATCATCCATAGTTTTATATGGAAACAAACCTTCTTCCATCCCTACAATAAATACTGTATTAAACTCAAGTCCTTTTGAGGCATGTACCGTCATGAGACGTACACTCTTCTGTCCCTCGTCGAGACTGTCTTGGTCTGAGACAAGAGCGGCGTCGGTAAGAAAATTACTAATATTTTCTTCTGGCGGGAGATGGTCATATCGTTTTGCAAGTGTGGCAAGTTCTGCAATGTTGAGCGTCCTTTCTTCGCGCTCATCCTCAGGTAAGTCTTTAAAACTTTCTTTAACTCCGGATCGATCAAAAATATGCATAATAAGTTCTGACGGCGGCAGTGTTTTTAATTGCTCTTGTATATCTCTGATTATCTTTTGAAACTCTATATACGAAGCTTTTGCTTTTGCAGACAGCCCGTCTGCATTTCCTTCAAGAATTTTTAGCAAACTTACCTTTCCTATTCCTCGTGCGGGCGTGTTTATGATACGAGCAAGATCTGTATTACTTTTTGGATTGAGTGCAACGCCAATATAAGCCAAGATATCCTTCACTTCTGCTCTATCGAAGAACTTGGTTCCAAGGATCTGATATGGAATATGATTCATCAAAAATGCCTCTTCGAGTGCACGAGACTGAAAATTGGTACGATAGAGGACTGCAATTTCTTCAGGATCTTCCCCATTGTTTATAAGCTCCTGTGTTTTTTGAGCCACAAATTGGGCTTCGTCTGATTCAGTTATGGATGTGCGGAGGAATATTTTCTCCCCTTCCGCATTTTCGGTGAAAAGTTCTTTGTCGATACGTTCTTTATTGTTTTTAATAACCCCTTGTGCAGCACCAAGAATGTTTTGCGTTGAGCGGTAATTTGTCTCAAGTTTTATCAGACGCGTATCTTTAAAATCTTCCTCAAAATTTAAAATATTTTTTATGTCTGCCCCACGCCAGCTATAAATAGACTGATCTGCGTCCCCCACTGCGCAAATGTTTCTACTTTTCTGTGCAAGTAATCGACTGATTTCGTACTGCACTGCGTTTGTGTCTTGATATTCGTCGATATGAACATGGCTCCATAGGTTCTGATATTTATTTCTAATATCTTCATTGCCACCGAGGAGTACCGCAGTTTTTAGAAGCAGATCATCAAAATCAAGAGCACCTTCTTCCTCAAGAAGGTTTTCGTACGTGTTCCACACTTCAGATACTGCTTCTTTAAAATGTCTATCGCCTTTATCTTGCCCCATGGTATCGATAAAGCGTTTTAGTGTGACAAGCGCCCCTTTTTTGCGAGACATGACGGCAAGCACTTTGTTTACATCGAGCACTTTAGGGTCGTATCCATGTCGGCGCATGGCTTCTTTAAGGAGTGTTTTTGTTTGGCTTCTGTCGAGAATCTTATGGAAGGTGCCAATGAATGGGGTAACGTCATTTTTATCGCTTCGCATAGAAAGGAACCTTTCTCTCATTTCTGAAGCTGCTTTATTAGTAAATGTTATCGCAAGAATATTTCGAGGGTCGATCCCTGAGTGCACAATATGGAGCATCCGATGAGTCAATGTCTTGGTTTTCCCTGATCCGGCGCCCGCAAGAATGAGTAAGGGACCTTGTATATGAAGGACTGCATCTCGCTGTGAAGGATTTAAGGATTTCAAGTGTTCTTCTTGCATAGAGATAGACACTATACCATGTAAAAGGGGCCAATTTTCACCTGTTAACATCTCTCTTGACCGTTTTTATGATCACTATATAATTGAATACGTATCCCGTATGGAAGCAATGTTCTGAGGCTTAACAAAGCCATTTTCTGAAAAAGACTTACCGAATTATCACTTAAAAAAAGCTTATTTTATCACCGTTTTCTCGCTCAAGCGGAAACACGCCTACAGAAGAATTTGATGACATCCCCAAACATATTGGGCTTTTTAGATTTGTAACCTTATTGGTCCTTACACTATCGCTTGTCATTTTCCCAAGCCATGCGTTCGCTGGGTTCCTTAATGCATTCAAGGATCTATTCGCCTCTTCAAAAGAAGAGGCGCATTATGTGGCCAACTCTCAGACTCTCGCTCTTCTTGAGGGTGGTCAAGATCGAGCTGGTTCTGTTGGTGGGGGTAGTATTGGTGTATATAACGGAGCACTTGCGTCAGACGTTAGTTTTACGTCTGAAGTTATAAAACCAAAAAACGATCAGATTGCTATTTACGAAGTACGTGAAGGAGACACGCTTTCAGAAATATCTGAAATGTTTGGGGTTTCAATAAAAATGGTTGGATCAAGGAACCTAATATTGGAGATCGGATAATAGATTTTGTTAAAAAGGAGGATCCGGATATTTTGTGTTTTCAAGAGTACGATAGATCAAAAGATGATCAAATGGTTGAGTTCAAGTACAAATCAGTAACATTGTATAAAAAGTCAACTCCAA
>JAUIHD010000006.1 GCA_030432135.1 bacterium
CCCAGTCCTTTGGCTTACGTCCTATGAACATATCGCGAACACACCCCCCTACTAAGTGTGCTTCAAAACCATTTTTTATTAGAATACTCCCTACTTGTGTCACTATTTCAGGAATATCTTTTTTCTGTAGAATAGAGTTATTCACTTCGTACATTGTAGTATGGCTTTTGATTTTAGGCCATATTACTGTATATTAGTGAAGTTCGTATTGCTTCCGTGGTGAAATGGATATCACAACGGTCTTCGGAACCGTCGTTGGGGGTTCGAATCCCTCCGGAAGCACAAAAAACAAGGGAGCCGGCTCTGAATAGAGTCGGCGACTTTGTTTTTTACCGCATCCGCAGGATTCGAAAGACGGAGCGTGCGAAGCCGGCCGGAGGTCGTGCGCGAGTCGGGGTCGCGAGACCGTCTTTTAGACGGAACTTGTGACCGGGTCCCTCCGGAAGCACAAAAAACTAAGGAACCTTGTCTCTGGCGAGAGAAACAAGGTCCTCTTGAGCTAATCCTCTTCCAGGGGCTTTAGGAAATATTCCCGAATGTTTCCTGCTATAATCGGTTTCCCGATAAACGAGTCTGCTACCCCTCGTTCCCATACTCGATCAAGTCGTATTCAGTAGACACCATCGCTAGAGGCGTTTATTACAGTGCCGGTGAGTATGACACCGTCAGCCCAGTGTCCAGGATTGGGGAAAAGTGTTTTGTAGCGAACCCGATCCCCCACTTTATGTATAGGTTTTTGTTCTTTTGCTCGGTCTAGTTTGGTCAAGATTGAGCTCCTCCAAGATTCTATTATAACAAAACAAAAAAGCCGCCATGATTGACGGCTTTTTTGTATCGTGTGCGGATAGGGAGAATCGAACTCCCGACTCATCCTTGGCAAGGACGTATTTTACCACTAAACCATATCCGCTTTATAACTACGCTATTATAGGTGCTTTATGGGCTTTGATCAATACTATTTTAACTTCTTAGAAACTTCTTTTTGCAGTGTTGGAATAACGTCTTTCTTGAACCACGGGTTCTTTTTATGCCAGATATTATTTCGAGGAGATGGGTGAACAAGTGGTATATATTCAGGCATATATTCAGCGTAGTTCCGTACGGTATCCGTTAAGGACATTTTCATGCGTGATCCCAAATAATGCTTCTGGGCGTATTGTCCTATAAGGATTATAAGCTTTATATTAGGCATATTATTTAATATCAAAGGGTGCCATTTAGCCGCAAAATCTTTTCGAGGCGGCTTGTCTCCCCTTTCCCCACTCCCTGGAAAGTAAAAATCCATAGGTATAAGAGCAATTTTTTCACTATAGAATGTGTCTTTTGAGATATTGAGCCATGCTCTTAGGTTGTCTCCGCTGGGGTCATTCCATGGAATACCCTTCTCCTGAGTTCTTTTACCAGGTGCTTGCCCAATAATTGCTATTTGAGCATCTGGGTGTGCAGTGTATATAGGTCCCCACCCCTTTTTTGTGGCCCATGAGTTATCCTCAATTATTTTCTGACGAATATCTTTTAGATTCATCATATTATAGTAGCTTACTAAACACAGGCTACAAGGGGTTATTTATAAGACAAAATACTGTAAAAGACTCAATAACAACAGTTTTTTTGACAAAAGTCCCCTATTCTCCTATAAGAGCCCTTATTTTTAGCCAAAACTGTGGAAAACTTTGGGGATTGTGGGTAAAAGTCATTAATATTGGACACTGGCACGGACGTCTTTTTAGTCATATTATGGCTTTATATAGCGCTTTAATAGACTTTTATCATAGAAAGTTTCACGTGAAACTAAAATAATGTTTCTTATGAAAATAGACCTCTAAAATATGCGATTTTGATTAAAAACTGTTGTATTGTTACACATGTAACATGTTTAGACCGGGGAATAAGATCGGGGTCATTGGAGAGAATATAGCCACAAGGTTTCTTATGAAACAGGGCTTTTCTATAAAAGAGAAGAATTACTGGAAAAAATGGGGAGAAATAGATATTGTGGCTGAAAAAGAGGAAATTCTTCACTTTGTAGAGGTAAAAAGTGTTTCTTGTGAAAACATTGAGAGTGTTTTAAGTAGTTCATATGCGGGATATAGGCCTGAAGAGAATGTCCATGAAGGAAAGCTTTCAAAGCTGTATAAAACAATAGAGAGTTATATTGCAGAGCATGAATACGAAGGAGAATGGGGGATTGATGTGGTGGTTGTTTATATAGAGGAGAAAACAAAGCGGGCGAAAGTGAAAATGATCGAGAATATTACCTAGAATCACAGTAAAACACTGGATATTTTGTGTGTTTCCTGTATCATTTGCTCTCGTAAGAAGGATTGGCAATTATATGCGGGGTGTGCGAGTGATATTTGGCACGGCTAACATTTTAGCCAGATAAACTTGTTCGAAACGTTATATGGCGAAAATTGTGTGAAAAATTGTATACGGGGTGTGGTGTAACGGCTAACATGCTTGTTTTGGGTACAAGTGACTCCGGGTTCGAATCCCGGCACCCCGACTAGGTTTATATCTCTGCTATGTATGGCAACAACTGAATTTAAAAGAAATATAGAGGATTTCACGTGTAACCACTGTGGACACGAGGTAACAGGGGATGGATATACAAATCATTGCCCAGAGTGTTTATGGAGTAAGCACGTCGATAAGTTTCCGGGAGACAGGGAAGAGAGTTGTGGGGGAATGATGAAACCGATAGATGTATTCCAAAAGCATGGAAAATGGTTTGTAATACAGAAGTGTGAGAAATGTGGTGCAGAATGGACGAATCATGTACGAGACGAGGATAACTTCGATGTTGTCATAAAGATGTCGGAGAAGGGGATTTAGATTGCTCTAGAGGGCTATTTTTGATAGTATCTTATTCGTTCTTAACTAATTGCGGGTATGGTTTAGTGGTAGAATGTCTGCCTTCCAAGCAGAAGACGGGAGTTCGATTCTCCCTACCCGCACATAAAATCACTTTGACCCCGACACGGATGTGTTGGGGTCTTAGTGTTTTACCGAGGAAGGGGAATCGAAAGCCGGAGCGCGCGAAGCCGGCCGTAGGCCGTGCGCGAGGCGGGGTCGCGACCTCTGTTGCGTAGATTTATCAGAGCAGGAGAGTTGTGGCCGATTCTCCCTCTGCTAATATATTCTATATGAATGATGGTATAGAAATAAGTTCTGGAAATTTAGACGGAAAAGGTGTTTATGCCAAGAAAAATTTCAGTAAAGACGAGATTGTAGTTACATACAGTCTTATTCCGCTTTCAGAAACTGAGTATAATCAACTATCGGAGACAGAAAAACAGTTTACCCATTCTCGTAATGGACAGATATATCTATATTCAGAGCCAGAACGATATGTTAATCATTCAGATAATCCAAACACTTATCAGGATTTTGAAATAGGGGCAGATAGAGCACTTGAGAATATAAAAACCGGAGAAATGATAACTACAGATTCTAATAAGGATGATATGTAGTTTGTAAAACTACTCATACCAAAAAGACCAGTTGTAACTGGTCTTTTTGGTATACTTTCTCCCATGGAAGATCAATCTATTATCGACAAAACAGTAGATTTTGTGAAAAAAACTTTAGTGGACGCTGAAGGAGGACATGATTGGTGGCATGTATACCGAGTCTGGAAAAATGCGCAACATATTGCACAAAATGAAACAGAAGTAGATCAGACTGTTGTTGAACTGGGCGCACTACTGCATGATATAGCAGATTATAAGTTTCATAATGGCGATGAAGAGGTGGGACCCAAAGTTGCTCGTGATTTTCTGACAAACCTAGGGTTGTCAGAAGAAATAATCTCTCATGTGGAAAATATTATCCGACATATATCTTTTAAGGGGCCGCTAGAGGAACAAAAATGGACTTCTCTCGAGCTTCAGGTGGTGCAAGATGCAGATAGACTAGATGCGATCGGTGCGATTGGTGTGGCGCGTACGTTTAACTATGGTGGCAATAAAGGGAGGATGTTATATAACCCAAATATTAAACCACAACTCAATATGACAAAGGAGGAATATAAAAACAATGTTTCTCCTACAATAAATCACTTTTATGAAAAACTTTTGTTATTGAAAGACTTAATGAACACTGAAACAGGTAAGCAAATGGCGAAAAGTAGGCACATATTTATGGAAAAATATCTAGAACAATTCCTTACAGAGTGGGAAGGGGAGAGATAAAAATCAAAAATACCGTCATATGACGGTATTTTTGATTAAGGTTGATTCTACGCCATTACTTTTGTGAGTGCAGACCAATCATGTTGCCTTCTGTATCTTTAACGAGAGAAATGAAGCCATACTCACCAATACTTTCCTTTGGTTTTACAACTTCGCCGCCTGCCTCTGCAACACGACTTTCTTCAGTTGCACAGTCTTCACAGCTAAAGTATACAAGAGTACCACCAGCAGATGGGCCAAACCCATCCATTTTTACGAGTGCACCAGGAGCTCCGGGTGCTTCCATGTTGTCCATGGGAAATGAAAGCATCTGCATATCCCCTGATCCTGCTGGCATAGGAAGAAGGGAAAGAGAAACTTGGAAAACCTTTTCGTAAAAAGACTTCGCTCTTTCAAGGTCATCTACATAAATTTCAAACCAACCTACGCTATTTGATTGCATATTATATATTCTAGTTATTAATCGCTCTGAGTATAGCAGAAATATAAAAGATATTTGCTACTAATGGGGTAATTTATTTATTATAATTTCCCCATGATTACATATGTTGCATTACTACGTGGAATAAATGTTGGGGGGAATAATAAGGTCGATATGAAGAAACTCAAAATTTCTTTTGAAAAGATTGGTCTTAAAAATGTGGTGACGTATATAAATTCGGGGAATATTATATTTGATTCCCATCTAAAGAGTGTAAAAAGTATTACAAATAAGATCGAAGGTGTAATTGAGAAAGATTTTAAACTTTCTATTCGCGTAGTACTCCGAAGTGATGCGGAGATAAGGGCACTGATTAAGAAAATTCCTAAAAACTGGAAAAACGATAGTGAATACAAGACAGATGTGTGGTTTCTGTGGGACGAATATCGATCAAAAGATACACTTGGTCTCTTAAAGATAAATAAAACAGTAGATAAAGTTTCGTATTATGACGGAGTAATTGTATGGCGAGTAAAGAAAAAAGACTTTTCTAAAAGTAAGATGAACGAGGTGATAAAAACCAAAATCTATAAACATATAACAGTGAGAAATATAAATACAGTGAGGAAGATTGAGGAGATTGTGACAAAGTGAGGATAGAGTAGGGAGTAAACCATAAAACCGCCCAGATGGGCGGTTTTATGGTAATTCCTTTATAAAAGAGATTATTTTACAGCGTCCTTGAACGCCTTTGCTGCGCGGAATTTTGGCACACGCATTGCTGGCACTTGCACCATTTCACCTGTTCGAGGATTTCGAGCTTGGCGAGCGGCACGCATTTTAGCAGAGAAGATTCCCAAACCAGCTATTGATACTTCGTCACCCTTCTTGAGGGTTCCGATAATTGATTCAATTACTGTCTCAACAGCTGACTCAGCTGAAGCCTTTGTACCTCCAAGTTTTTCGTGTACAGCTTCGATGATTGCTTGTTTGTTCATGATTTTCTCTAAATAAGTTTATAAATAAACCGATCGGTCTTCATGCTTACATGTATCTTCGCGCTAAAGATACAGCTTGATTCCCGAATACCATTATATAGCAAGGGTTTTTCTGTGCAATACATTGACTTAATATTTATAATATTGTGTAAAATAACAAGGCCGGCGTGTACGCGCCGGCCTTGTTTCTCTAGGATAGGGAAGTTTGGGATACATTATCTCGCAAACTCTACAATTCTGTTCTCTCGGATAACAATTACTTTGATTTCTCCTGGATATTTAAGGTCACTTTCTATTTTAAGCGCAATATCACGTGCTGTTTGCTTTGCGACAAGATCTGTCATGTCGTCTGGGTTCACAAAGACTCGTATTTCACGACCTGCCTGAATAGCATATGATTTCTGTACCCCTTCAAATCCATTCGCAATCGCTTCAAGCTCTGCAAGGCGCTTCAAGTAACTTTCTACACTGTCTCTACGTGCTCCCGGTCGTGAGCCGGAGATAGCGTCGGCAACCTGAACGATAATAGATTCGACTGTTTCGTAAGGGTACTCTTCGTGGTGGGCTTGCATAGCTTTTACAATATCTTCACTCACACCAAATTTTTGGAGAATGCGTCTTCCGATTTCTACGTGTGTACCAGCAACTTCGTGGTCGAGTGCTTTACCAATGTCGTGCACCAGTGCTCCTGCCTTTGCAACTTGAACATTTGCTCCAAGTTCTTCAGCGATAAGCCCAGCAATATGTGCCATTTCTACAGAGTGCTGCAAGACGTTTTGTCCGTAACTAGTTCGGAAGTAGAGACGACCAAGAATAGTGATGAGTCGTGGATCAAAGTTGAATACACCACATTCGTATGCTGCTTGTTCCCCTTTTTCTTTTATAATGTTTCCGATTTCTTCCCGTGCTTTCTCTACAATTTCTTCAATGCGAGCTGGTTGGATACGGCCGTCGAGGATAAGATTTTCAAGCGCCACGCGAGCGACTTGTCGACGGACAGGGTCAAATGAAGAAATTGTAATAGTTCCAGGAGTATCGTCGACAATTACTTCAACGCCAGTGGCACGTTCAAACGCTTTGATATTACGCCCTTCTTTACCAATAATTTTTCCTTTTATTTCATCTGAAGAAATAGTGATATTGGTAGACATGATGTCCTGAGCAACAGAGTTTCCGTATCTATGGATGGCAGAGGTGATAATCTCTTGGGCACGCTGGTTGAGCTTTTCTTTCCCGACTGCTTCGAGTTTTTGCATGCGAACTATGAGATCTTCTTCGGCATCTTTTTCAATTGCTTGGAGCAGTTCTTCTTTGGCTTCTTCTTTTGAGAGTGTTGCAACTTTTTCGAGTTCACTTTGTCTTTCTGACACAAGATGCTCCGCTCTCTCTTTGATTGCTCTTATTTCAGCAATTTTTTCCTTGATTGCTTCTGCTTCTTCATCAATATCAGTTTGTCGGCGATCGAGAAGTTCTTCTTTTTTGACTAAACGCTCCTCGGTCTTCTTTATTGTTGTTTCTTTTTCTTTTATTTCGTTTCGGGATTCTTCGAGCTCTTTCTTTGCTTGTTCTTCCGCTTCGGCAATGATGCTGTTTGCCTCATCTTTAGCCTCAAGCATCATTTGCTTGATCTTCAGTTCAACTGAACCTTTTTTACCAAGCGATACAAGCCATCGGAGGAAATAACCTACAATTCCACCGACGAGTGCTGCAAAACCCGCGATAATAAGTGCGAGTACGAGTGACATGGTTATAGGGTGAAACCAATCACGGGATTCATTTGTCTTCTAGGAGTAAAAAACTACCAATTCTGCTCTGAAAGATAAATAAATAGTAACGGTTTCAAAGTATTAAAGAATAAAATATCCGATATGATGCACTGTCGTTCAGAATATCGTTCGTTTCAGGACAATCGGGCATATCTGTCTTACGGATAATCTCACTATACAATAAGTTTTTAATAAACGGAAGTTTTTGAGGGATTTATAAGAAAAACACCCGCTCCCCGCAAAGCCCCAATCCTGGGGCTTTGCGGGAAAGCGTGGTGCGTTAGTCGGCCCATAGGGGTCGTATTTCGACCCGACCGACGAGTTCCCGCTGGGTGTACCTCCACTCGACCCATGTCGTTCGGCAGGTTTTCCATTGTGGGCAGTTGAAGCGCGAGAGGTTCTGTTTGTAGAGCACTGACTTGTTGGTTTCGGGCATCAAGATCCAGTGCTCCAAGTAGCTTTTGCCGCCCTGTGATGAGATGAACGGGGCGACATAGAACTCGGCGCTTGGCGGCGCCATGATGACGAGTCGCTTGAAGTCTTCCTCGTTTTTCGCTACGTAGCGATCCCAGGATGAGTAGCCGGCGAGCAAATCGACCGGCATGGTGTCCTCCCGAATGATTTTGGCGTTGGGTGAGACGTGGCGCTCGAACTTTGCCGTTCGGAAAGTGACATCCTCACCTTGGAAGGCGTTGAGGATGCCAATTTGCCAGAAGGCGAGAGCTACGAGAGCCAGAATCATGGCGATGGTAAAGAGCCGCAAGTGGCGGCTCACAAAGCCCTGATCTTCATAAGTTTCCTGCATGTCCGATTTCTCCTCCTACGTAAAGAACTTGAACAAACAATTTATAACATAATATAAACAAAAAATCAAGGTTTTACCCCTGATTTTCTGCATTTTTATTCTTTTGAAACCTTATTTAAGCACTTTATCTATAAGGCCGTACTTCATTGCCTCGTCTGCATCCATGTAAAAGTTACGATCTGCGTCTTTTTCTATCTGCTTTATTGTTTGTCCAGTGTTTTCAGCAAGCATTTTTGTTAACTTTTCCTTTGTTTTAATAATGTTGTTAGCCGTTATTTCAATATCAGACGCTTGTCCTCCAAGTCCATCCATGAGGGGTTGGTGGATCATCATTTCAGAGTTAGGTAATGCATATCGCTTACCTTTGGTTCCCGAAGAGAGAAGCATGGCACCCATGCTTGCGGCGAATCCAACACACACGGTAGAAACATCATTTTTAATATGTTTCATTGTGTCCATGATGGCAAAACCAGAAGTAACAGAACCACCGGGCGAGTTGATGTAGAGGTTTATGTCTTTCTTAGGGTTTTCCTTTTCGAGGAAAAGAAGCTGAGCGACTATAAGATTAGCTACGTTGTCATCAATGGGTCCTCCGAGAAAGATAATGTTTTCCTTCAAAAGGCGAGAATAAATGTCGTATGCTCGCTCTCCCTGAGGTAATTTTTCTATAACTGTTGGTATTAACATATGCGTTTTTGTTTATGAGGACAATATAATAACACACTTTTCTAATTTTTAAAAGGTGTTATGCTCATGATATGCGAATCGATAGATTTTTTATAAACGCTCCTATTGAAGGGGGTCGAGTGCATATTGCAGATGACAACTTATTTCACCAATGGAAACATGTCTTTAGGTATCAGGTTGGCACCCAGACAATCATTTTTAATGGTGATGGGTATGAATATACTGCAGTGATAGAAGAACTCGGGAACAGGGAAGCGACATGTGCTATTTTACAAAAGAAAAAAGCACTCTTGCCAGAGAAAGATTTATGGCTTTTTATGTCGCTTATCAAAAAAGATAAGTTCGAGCTTACGATTCAAAAATCGACAGAGCTCGGGGTAAATCATATCGTGCCACTTGAAACAGAGTTTTCTAATGAACGGCGTATTGACATAAAGCGGTTTCAGAAAATCTTGACTGAAGCGAGTGAACAGTGCGGGCGAGGGAACGTACCAGTGCTTCACGACATAATGAGTTTCACCGACGCACTTTCATTTGTTTCCGAAGAAAACATCACTCCGTACATTGCGCACCAAGGAGGAGAAGAGGGAATAGTAAACGCCCCAATAAAGACTGCACTTTTTATCGGACCAGAAGGAGGTTTTAGTCCTGATGAACTTCATATATGCAAAGAGAAAGCGTACGGAACGCTTTCTCTTGGGCAGTTTATTTTGCGAGCTGAGACTGCTGCGATTGTCGGACTTTCAAAACTTATTTAGCTTCTTCTTTTTTCTCAGAAGTTTTTCCTTCGAGAAATTTCACAACGTTTTCGTTGATGAGTGTTGATTCAACATACACACGTGCTCGTTCTGGGTCTGCGTCAGTGTAGAGTTCGAGGAGTTTCTTTGTTTCAGCTTCTACGATAGCAGGATCTGCAGTGATATTTTCTTCGGTTGCAATTTTGTTGAAGACAAGTTGCATCTTTGCGCGTCGCTCCGCACCAGTGCGCCATTCCTTTCGAATATCTTCTTCTGTTTTGTTGATCTGCTTAAGGTAGTCTTCAAATGTCATTCCTGTTCGTGCAACATCGTCTTTGAGACCACCGAGCATTTTTGCAAGCTCTCCCTCGATAAGGATATTGGGCACATCTGCTGTTGTGGCATCGATCAATTCATCAAAAAGAGCAATTCGTCTTTTCTCAGCTTCTTTCATTTCTTTCTCCTTGATAATATTTTCTTTTATTTTTGTTTTGAGTTCGTCTACTGTTTTGAAGGGACCCATTGCTTGCGCAAGTGTGTCGTCGAGTGCGGGGAGGTTTTCTTCTTTGTTGAAATCTGGGTGGCTTGCGTGATCTTTTTCGTCTGGATTTTCCTTATGCCAGTCTGTATGGGCTTTCCCTTTTCTAATTTCAAGAAGCACATTTTCTATTTCTTTGTCTTCAGCTTCAAATTTTGTATCTGATTTTTTCTCTGCATGTTTTTTTGAAATCTTTTTGTAGTCAGGGAGTTTTACTTCAGGCATAACAGATGTAGTGAATGTTACTTCGAGTGGGTTGTCCCATGCGAGCTTTTTGATGCTGATCATTGGTTGCCCAAGTG
>JAUIHD010000007.1 GCA_030432135.1 bacterium
TATCCTCGCGCTTGCTGATGATAATGTAGAGAAAAATCTGCGAGAACTTCTTTCGTATCGATTCCCAATACAAAACAAAGAAACATCACTTGATGGCGCAACAATGGGAAATTTGCTCCTCACTGCGTTGACTTCAATCACTGGGAGTCTTCCACAGGCAATAAATGAAATGTGTAAATGGTACGGTGTAAAAGGAAAAGTGCTTCCAGTCTCCCTTGATGATGCGCATGTTAAAGCGACACTTTCAGATGGATCTCACGTGCTTGGAGAAAAATATATCGACACACGTTCTATAGATGATGACAGGACTATTACTGATGTAGAACTTGAACCAAATGCGCATATTTTTGTTGACGCATACGAAGCGATTGTGTCGGCGGACAAAATTGTATTTTGTCCGGGCGATTTATATACATCACTCATCCCAAATTTTCTTGTCGACGGGTTTCAGGAAGCGCTCCAAGAAAGTAATGCAAAAATAATTTACGTTACAAACATAATGACAAAGAAGGCAGAAACTGGTGGATTTTCTGCAAGTCAGTTTGTAAAGACGATCAAGAAATATATCGGTGAAAAAGAAATAGATATTGTAATTGTAAATAATGGGACTATTACACCTGAAATAGAAGAGTCATATAGTGAGCAGAAGTCTCACATTGTTCACTTGGACAGCGAGGAGCTTTCTAAAGAAGTTGGTGAAGTTATCGAAGGTGACCTTGTAGATATCGCAGGAGGTATTGTGCGGCACGACGAAAAAATAGCGAGTCTTATAGCTGATTTATAGCTTTGTGATATTATCGGAGCATGCAAGAAGCCATTAGAAACTGGATACAGCAGTATATTGGAGAAGGAGATTTTGTGGTGGAGTACCCAACTAGTCTTGATTATGGTGACTATGCGATAAATCTCGCGCTTGTTAATGCTAAAAACGAAGGAAAGAATCCTCGCGAACTTGCGGAAATATACCTAGAAAAGCTTCAAGAAAATCTTTTGCCTGAAATTGAAAAAATAGAGATTGCTGGTCCTGGTTTTATAAATGTTTTTCTCAAAAGAGATTTTTTTGTACAGACAGTTGGCGAGGTTTTGGATAAAAAAGGGGAGTTTGGAAAGAATGATTCTGTAAAAGAGAAAATAAGTTACGAATATACAAATACAAATGTATTGAAGCCGATGCACATTGGACACTTGATGGGGAACGTGATCGGAGAATCGCTTTCGCGGCTTGCAGAATGGAATGGGGCAGAGGTGGTGCGCAATACGTACCAAGGGGATGTTGGACTTCATATTGCAAAAACAATATGGGGTATTAGAAATTCAGAAGGAATTGTAGCAGGGAAAAATCTTTCTGAAGAAGTCGCATACATTGGAGACGCATACACCAAAGGATCAGAGGTGTATGAAGAAAGTGAAGAGGCTCAAAAAGAAATAAAAGATATAAATAAAAAAGTATATGAGGGTAATGATTCAGAAATAAATACTATAAAAGAGTGGGCGAAAGATATTAGCCTGCGACACTTTAGAGAACTCTATAAAATTTTAGGGACAGAGTTCGATGGTGAACTTTTTGAAAGTGAAGTCGCGGAAGGTGCGGTAAAGGTTGTTGAAGAATTTAAAGCGAAAGGGATTTTTGAAGAAAGCGATGGAGCCATTGTGTTTAATGCAGAAAAATATAATGAAGCACTGCATACGCGCGTATTTATTACATCGCAGGGTGTACCAACATACGAAGCAAAAGACATTGCACATGCAATAAGAAAATATGAGTTATATAACTTCGATACATCGTTCATTATTACAGCGAATGAGCAGAATGAATATTTCAAAGTTGTGCTCACTGCGTTAGGACAGATACGACCAGATATTGCAGAGAAAACAAAACACCTCTCTCACGGCATGCTTAAACTCACCACGGGAAAAATGTCTTCTCGAAAAGGAAATGTCATTACAGGTGAGTCACTTATAAACGAGGCAATTGATAGTGTGAGAAAAATTGTCGCAGAAAATAAAGGGGAAGAGCAAATAAGTGAAGAAGACACAGAGAAAATTGGCGTTGCTGCAATCAAGTATTCAATCCTCAAACAGGCACCAGGTAAGGATATTATTTTTGATATTGAAAAATCTATTTCATTTGAAGGGGATTCAGGTCCATACCTTCAGTACACTGCGGTACGAACAAAAAGTATAGAGGAGAAGGCTCGTGAAGCGGGGGTAGAAGCGAAAGCAGAAAACCCTACAGATCTAAAGCTCTACGAAGTCGAACGAGTACTTCACCGATTCCCTGAAGTCATCAACCATGCGTACGCAGAACTTGCTCCGCAAACCGTGGTGACATACCTTATAGAACTTGCGAGTGCTTTCAATCACTTCTACGCAGAAGAAAAAATTGTTGATACGAAAGATGTAGACAGTTCATACAAGCTTGCGCTGTCACAGGCAGTAGGGCAGGTGCTTGTAAACGGACTCAATGTGCTCGGTATGAGTATTCCACAGAAAATGTAAAACTCTTGACAAGAAAAACAAGGAGGAGTATATTCGAAAGTGGAGAGATCAGAAATCGTACGTGTCTTGCCCATAATTTCCGCCTAAGCCCTGCCCGCCTAAAAAGCGCCGGGGAACAGCACCGCCTAGGGCACTTCCGTACGACAAGATCACGCCAGGGGCCCGTCGTGTAGACGACGGGCCTTCTTTGATTTTCAATATTTTTGAATAAAGAGTGAGAAATGCTATATTTTTCCTTATGGATAGCGAAGTAGAGAAAAGCCGATTAGCGAAAAGAGAGGAGGAAATACTCGATTTTTGGGATATAAAAGATGTTTTTAATAAAAGTCTTGAGAAGGAATCACCTAAGGGTGAGTTTGTATTCTATGAAGGACCACCGACTGCAAATGGTAAACCAGGCATTCACCATCTTGAAGCTCGGTCTTTTAAAGATATTATGCTTCGGTATAAAACGATGCAGGGATATCATGTACGCCGAAAAGGAGGTTGGGATACGCATGGGCTTCCTGTTGAACTCCAGGTAGAAAAAGCACTTGGCCTTTCTTCAAAGAAAGAGATCGAAGCCTACGGCATTTCTGAGTTTAATAAAAAATGTAAAGAAAGCGTTTGGGAGTATGTCGACCTCTGGGAGCGGTTTACTAAACGTATCGGATATTGGGTTGATCATAAAGATCCGTACATTACCTACGACACTGCATACATAGAGTCTGTATGGAATATAGTTAAAAAAGTTTCTGACCAAGGGCTTCTCTACAAAGACTACAAAGTGGTCCCATGGTGTCCACGCTGTGGCACTGCGCTTTCGTCTCACGAGCTTGCGCAAGGATATGCGGATGTGAAAGAACTTTCTGTCTATGCAAAGTTTGAACTTGTCGAGGAACCAGGAACGTATCTGCTTGCATGGACAACAACTCCGTGGACCCTTCCAGGGAACGTCGCACTTGCAGTAGGGGAGAATATTGAATATGTAAAAGTGAAAGTCGGTGACGAGCAATTTATCTTAGCCAAAGAAAAACTTTCTCTTATTGAAGAAGAATATACAGTTGTCGATGAACAGATTTCTGGTGCACGACTTGTTGGAAAGGAATATAAACCCCTCTACGATTTTCTCTGTCACGAAGGAATGATACAAGGTATCGACAATGCGTTTAAAGTTTATCCAGCAAATTTTGTAAATACAGAAGATGGAACAGGAATTGTGCATACTGCTGTTATGTATGGGCAAGAAGACTTCGAGCTTGGCACAGAGGTCGGCCTTCCAAAAGTGCATGTAGTAAAAGATGATGGACACTATATAGACAGGCTCGGTTTCCTTGCAGGGCGATTTGTAAAAGACGAAGAAACTGCGGTGGAGATTATCAAAGACTTGGCGCATCGAGGACTACTTTTCAAAAAAGAAAAGTATGAACATTCATATCCGCACTGTTGGCGATGTAAAACTCCACTTATCTACTTTGCGCGTGATTCGTGGTACATTCGCATGTCTGAATTGCGCCCACAGCTTGTCGCAGAAAATGAGACAATCAACTGGGAACCAGCTCACATAAAGCAGGGACGTTTTGGGGAGTGGTTAAAAGAAGTAAAAGATTGGGCCGTTTCTCGTGAGAGATATTGGGGTACACCGATGCCACTCTGGCAGAAGGTTACAACTGGGTCGCTTGTTGCCATTGGTTCTTTAAATGAACTACGTAGTTACGCGGTGTCTTCAGGAAACAATTATATGGTTATGCGGCACGGAGAGGCTGAACATAACGTAGCGGGCGTGGTGAGTAGTAAAAACAAAAAAGTACGTCTGACTGAAACAGGAGAAGCACAAGCACAAGCACGCGCTGAAGAACTTAGAGATTCAAACATTCAAGTCATTATTACCTCGCCATACGCCCGGTGTAAAGAAACTGCAGATATCCTACGGAAGGAGCTTGATATCGACTCAGACAATTTCATTGTGGACGACCGATTAGGAGAATTACACGCAGGAGATTTTGACGGAGCCCCTATTGACGAGTACCACAGCAATTTTAAAAATACCGAAGAGAGATTCACAAAAGAAGTCGGTGGAGGAGAGACGCTTAAAGATCTTCATAAACGTGTTGCGCAATTTATGTATGAAATTGATGGAGAATATAAAAATAAAAATATATTGATTGTTAGTCATCAGGCAGTGATTACTGCGCTCCATACACTTTCAAAGGCGCGCAATTTAAAAGAAATGGTGGAGATTAAAGAGGATATGTCGTATCACCCAGATGTATCAGAAGTTAGAGAACTTGATTTCTGGCGGGCGCCACGAAATGAAGAATGGGAAATTGATGTTCATAAACCTTACATAGATGACATTCAACTTGTCGATAGAGATGGCGAACAACTTATCCGTGTTCACGAAGTGCTCGACGTCTGGTTTGACTCAGGTGCTATGCCATTTGCGCAGGATCACTATCCATTCAAAAACGAAGCGTGGATTGATGGTCCAGGATATCCTGCGGATTATATTACAGAGGCGATAGACCAAACGCGTGGGTGGTTTTATACACTTCATGCAGTCGGCGCGCTTATGGGGCGGGGTAAAGCGTACAAAAATGTTATTTGTCTCGGGCACATTCTTGATGAGCACGGAAAGAAGATGAGTAAATCAGTGGGTAACATCATTGATCCATGGGAAATGACACATAAGTATGGAGTCGACCCTCTACGTTTTTGGATGTACACCGTGAATCAGCCAGGGGATTCAAAAAATTTTGATGAAAAGACAGTCGACGAAATTGTTAAAAAAGTTTTCAATCTTATCTCAAACACATATACATTCTATGAACTCAATGCGCATGACAGTGTTGTAGCTCATAACCAAAGTAGTCATGTGCTCGATAGGTGGATTTTGTCACGACTCCATACTCTGATTGGAGAAGGAGAAAAGAATCTCGATAGATATAAAATTTTTGAAGCGTGTCGAGCAATTCGTGATTTTGCGAACGATCTTTCAACGTGGTACATCAGACGTTCTCGGGATAGATTTAAGTCTGAAGATACGGAAGACAAAGAAAATGCACTTGCGACTACTCGATTTGTGTTGAGAGAGCTTTCAAAGTATATGGCTCCGTTTACGCCTTTCTTTGCAGAAGATTTGTACCAAAAGGTAAGAAAAGATTCTGAACCCGAAAGTGTACACCTAGAATCATGGCCAACAAGTGGTGAAGTAGATACACAACTTATGCAGAATATGGAGCAGGTGCGCAGTATTGTGAGTGAAGCACTTCGTCTGCGGTCTGAGAAAAACATGAAAGTTCGCCAACCACTTGCATCTCTTTCAATCACTGAAAATCTCTCAGAAGCATTTCTCTCTCTTATAAAAGACGAGGTGAATGTAAAACAAGTGATGGTCGGCGCATCTCAGATGATACTTGATACAAACCTCACGCCAGAACTTATTGAGGAAGGAAAAGTTCGAGATTTGATTAGATATATTCAGGAAGCTCGAAAGAAACATGATTTTGTTGCTGAAGATCATGCGCGGATGAATATTGATACAGACCAAATAGTGTATGCGCTCATAGAAAAATACAAAGTGCTTATCGCAGCAGAAGCAAATATTCACGAAGTAGTTCGTGGAGGTGCTACGGGGGAGCCGGTAAAAGTGGGGGACAGTAGTGTAACTATTTCGCTTTCACGTTTGTAAAACATGTATCACACGTACACAACAGACGCAGTCGTGCTTCAAAGTGAATCTTTGGGGGACGCACATAGGAAACTGTTACTCTTTACAAGAGAGTTTGGTCTTATATATGTACGTGTGCAAAGTGTACGGGGGCATCTTTCAAAATTACGTCCACTGACTCAAGTATTTTCTCGTGGAGTGTTTACTTTGGTACGAGGCAAGTATGGGTGGCGATTGATAAATGTCATCGGGGACGAAAACTATTTTTATGAAACGAAGGGGGATGAGACACGACTTGTCCTTGCTCGAGCCCAAATACTTATTAGAAAATTTGTTGGTATTGATGAGGCACAACAAGAGATTTTTGATATTTTTGTAAAAGCTATGGGTATGTTACCGCAGTCACACAACACCGAGGCGCACATTATTGAGTCGCTTATGACGTGTCGTGTTTTGAAACTGCTCGGGTTTCTCACTGATGAAGGATTTCCAGAAGAAATTATCAGTCCGTACACTGATTTTTCAAATGAGCTCATTCTCAGAACCGCGCCTTATAAAAAGCGTATAAATAGCAGAATTAACAGTGCTCTTCGCGAAAGTGGGTTGAATTAAGTGATATAATTTACCCCGATGAGTGATGAGAGAAGGCAAAGAATCGAACGATTGAAAAATCGATTGTATTCTCGGGATTACAAAGATTCTCGTACAGGTGGGAGGAGTAGTTTTGAAGAGTCTGAACACCAAGGTGCGACTGACTGGAGTTCTGGAGACAAAATTCCAGACCTTCTTTCCGAGACGCAGGATCTAGAAAAAAAATCTATTTGGGCGAAACGCATTTTTGCGGGGTCTATTGTGTTTTTTATTGTCGCTGCAGCAATAACTCTCTATATGTTTTTTGGCGGTCTCAATACCGTATCAAGTAAAAATGTTGATGTAGAAGTTGGCGGTCCGATTGGTGTGGCAGCAGGAGAACCGAACGAATTTGAGGTTACGATAAAAAACGGTAACAATGTCCCACTCGAGCGAGTGATGCTGGTTGTTACATACCCAGAAGGAGCACGGGATGAAGGTGGTGAATTACTCACGGGGGAAAACAGGATACCACTTGATGATATTGGTTCAGGATCTCTTTTGCGTCACGTACTTACATTTGCTTCGTATGGAGAGAAAGAAAGTGTACAAAAACTATTTTTGGCTCTTGAATATACCGTACCTGGCTCTAATGCAACGTTTGTAAAAGATAAGGAACATGAAATTACCATTTCCTCAGCACCGCTTATTATTGATATTGATTATCCAGAGGAAGTAACCTCAGGACAAATTTTTAGTTTTGATGTGCAGGTCTCTTCAAACAGTACAGTTGATCTTGAAAATGTTGTGGTGCGTGTTGAACGACCGTTTGGCTTTTCTCTTGAGAACTCCAACCCAGAATCAGTGGCACAGGACGTGTGGAATTTAGGAGATATGAAGCCAGCAGAGAAGAAAACTATTACGCTTACTGGCCGTTTGCAGGGTCAAGATGAAGATGAGAGGACTTTTAGATTTTACACAGGAACAGGAACAGGTGATGGAAAAGACATAGACACAGAACTCGTATTATCTCTTGAAACAATCACCATTAAGAGACCATTTATCGCACTCAAAAATACCATTAACGGCCAGACGGGTGACCAAGTTGTTATTAGGGGTGCAGATTCCAATAGTGGAACTATTAGATGGGAGAATACTACTCCTGATTTACTCACTGATTTAGTGGTTGAAGCTGAGCTTATTGGGCTTCCGCTTGAACGAGAAAGCGTCGTAGTGCCAGCAGGTTTCTACCAGTCGATTAGGAATTCAATGATTTGGGATAAAAGCACTAATCCTGATCTTGCTTCAATAGACGTAGGGGATGAAGGTAATCTGAGCTATTCTTTTAATACCAAGGATAGTAATTTCAATGAAACTGAGGGTATTATCGAAATCCTTCTGAAGGCACGCGCTGTTCGTGTTACTGGATCAACTCGAGAAGTGATTACGTCAGAGACAACACAGAAGGTTCGTCTTGCGGCGGGGCTCGCACTTTCTGGGCGAGCAGTATATTCATCAGGTCCATTTACTAATACCGGACCGATTCCTCCAAAAGCAGAGACAGGAACAACCTACACAGTTATCCTTTCTGTTGGGGGGTCATACGGCGATATTACTGATACGCAACTGACGGCGGTACTTCCAGTTGCTGTTGAGTGGCTTGGTGTATCAAGCCCATCAAGCGAGTCTGTGACGTTTAATAACAGTGGGCGCCGTCTTACGTGGAACCTTGGCACGGTCCGGGAAGGGAGCGGTATTACGCGACCAGTACGTGAACTCGCATTCCAGGTGCGTCTTACTCCAAGCGTGAACCAGGTCGGTAGTTTGGTGAACCTTGTTGACCAAATAGAGATTATTGGGCAAGATAGCCGTGCAGGGACAGCGGTGACCGATCGTATCCAAGCGATCACTACAAGCATCTCAACTGACCCACAATATAAGCAATTAGACGGATTTGTAGTTAACTAAATTATGGCGGAAAAAGGAAATACCAATATGGAAAAAATAGTAAGCCTCGCCAAGCGCCGAGGTTTTGTGTACCAAGGGAGCGAGATTTACGGAGGCCTTGCAGGAACATGGGACTACGGACCACTCGGAGTTGTTCTCAAAAATAATATAAAAAATATCTGGTGGAAGATGTTCGTCGAAGATCGTGAAGATATGTACGGTCTCGATGCTGCAATTTTAATGAATGGAAAAGTGTGGGAAGCAAGCGGACATGTTGGCGGCTTTTCTGATCCGCTTGTTGAATGTAAAAAATGTAAAAAGCGTTTTCGTGCTGATCATGTAGAAGGAGATGAGTGTCCATCATGTGGTGGTGAGCTTGGAGAAGAAAGGGAATTTAACATGATGTTTGAGACAAAGGTTGGTGCGATGGAAGATAGTAGTTCAGTGTCATATCTCCGACCAGAAACAGCACAGGGTATTTTTGTAAACTTTAAAAATGTTGTTGACTCGTTCCACCCAAAGCTACCGTTTGGTATCGGGCAAATCGGTAAGGCATTTCGTAATGAAATTACTCCGCGTGATTTTATTTTCCGGGTTCGCGAGCTTGAACAAATGGAAGTCGAGTATTTTGTGAAGGAAGATACATTGAAAGAGCACTTCGAAAAATGGCAGAAAATCATGTGGGATTTCATCGACATTATTGGTCTTGATAAGGAACATGTGCATGAGCTTGAAGTAGAGGCAGAAGACAGGGCGCACTATTCAAAGCGCACGATTGACTTTGAATTTGATTTCCCATTTGGACGTAAAGAGCTCTATGGTCTTGCGTACCGGACTGATTATGACCTTAAAAAACATCAGGAACACTCAAAGGTAAGCCTTGAATATCTTGATGAAGAGGCAAAAGAGAAAATAATTCCTCACGTTATTGAACCTTCTCTTGGTGTGGACAGAACATTTTTGGCAATACTTGCTGATGCGTACAGGGAAGATGAGATGGGTGGAGAGACTCGAACCTATCTCAAACTTTCACCAACAATTGCGCCGGTGAAAATAGCTGTCTTTCCACTTCTTAAAAATAAGCCAGAGCTTGTAGCAAAAGCTCGAGAGATTTTTGCTGAACTTAAAAAACAATTTGGTAAAGTACAGTTTGATGACAATGGAAATGTAGGCAAGCGATATCGTAGGCAGGACGAAATTGGTACACCATACTGTGTGACTGTCGACTATGACACTATTGAAAAAGACAATACTGTGACGGTACGTGATCGTGACACAGGAGAACAAGAGCGTGTTTCAGTGGAGGATCTTGTACAATTCTTTTTGGACAAGAAGATGATATGATATCTATTGTATGGGTAGCAGTACTCAAAACTATTTCAACATCAGCGTAGGCACTATCGCAAAAGTATTTCTTGTTGCTATATTTTTTATAGCACTTTATATACTTCGCGATGTCGTTCTTGTACTTCTCACGAGTATTGTGGTCGCGTCTGCGGTAGAGCCAGGGGCGCAGGTTGATGTCGGCGACGGCCG
>JAUIHD010000068.1 GCA_030432135.1 bacterium
AAAAAATATATCATACATGATATATGAAGAGCAATGGAAACATGTTACAACCCTACCTCACTATGAAAATAGGTGGTCCGGTTTCTGACATCATTCCCATAACAGACCCGACCGCTATCCCATCTTTTGTGGAACAACATGACAACATATTCATCCTCGGCGGAGGCAGTAATACTATTTTCAGCGAAACATTCCATGATGTTTTCGTGGGCAAAATTGAAATATCTGGTATCGATATACTCGCTGATAATAAAGATGGAGTTATCCTCAAGATAGGCGCAGGAGTAAATTGGGATGAATTGGTCGACTTCGCTGTATCTCACAACTACCAAGGTATTGAGGCGCTTTCTGCCATTCCTGGAACAGTTGGTGCAACACCAATACAAAACGTTGGTGCGTATGGGACCGAGATAAAAAACACACTTCTCTCCGTAAACGCTTATGACAGAGGTAAAAAAGAATTTGTAGAAATACAAAACAAAGACTGTTCTTTTGGATACAGAGACAGCTTGTTCAAACATGTATCCGGCAGATTTATCATTACTCACATTATATTAAAACTAAAAAAACAGAGTCTTGGAGAAGAACCTCCCATTCCCTCCTACAAAGGAGTGGCTGATAAATTAGCCGAGAGCAACTCTTCAAAAGTCACTTTAAAAAATATACGTGAAGCAATTATTGAGATAAGAAAATCAAAACTTCCTGACCCACGCGTCATTCCAAACAGTGGTTCTTTCTTTAAAAACCCTCGAGTATCAAAAGAAGTAGGCGAACAATTTATAGCTAATTTCCCAGACGCACCATATTTTATTGAAGAAGATAACCTATACAAAATCCCTGCTGGCTGGCTACTCGAACAAACCGGGTTTAAAAATTATCCTGGATCCATTGGCACATACAAGCATAACGCTCTGGTTGTGGTAAACAACGGCGGAAATTTTGATGACCTTATAAACCTCGTAGAGAAAATTAAAAACACAGTGAAGAATAAATTCTCAATAGATCTTGAAGTGGAGCCTCTAATAGTTCTTTAGACCCTAGAGAGTCTGTACAGAAATAGCATTCGCAGTAGTCTCTTTCTTTCCTACTGGCTCACCAAACATAAAGACAATATTATCCCCCTTCTTCGCAAGTTTTTCTGATTTTATATATTGCTTTACTTGTGATAATACAAGCTCAAACGTGTGCTTCCCTTTTATGTGAAGTGGTATACACCCAAATGAAAGTGCCAACTGTGCCTCCGTTTTCTGGTTGCTTGTTGCTGCAATAATAAACTGCTCTGGCCTGCGTGAAGAAAGCGCACGTGCAGAAAACCCCGAATCGGTGATGGCTACAATAGCTTTTGCGTCAATAGACTTTGCAATTCTAAGTACAGACTGAGCAAGTTCGTCGTACAAAGTTACATTATCATGACCATTTTTAAAATACATTCGTCCATTACTTTCGACTTCATGAGCCACCCGATTCATAATAGAAACAGCTTCTACAGGAAATTGACCAAGTGTTGTCTCTTCTGAGAGCATTACCGCATCCGTTCCATCGAAAATCGCGTTCGCTACGTCTGAGACTTCTGCTCGTGTTGGTACAGGAGAGCTGATCATGCTCTCAAGCATTTGTGTAGCAGTGATCACTGGCTTATTTGCATGACGACAAAGCTCAATCATTCTTTTTTGGTATACGGGCACTTTTTCTGCTGGTACTTCAATCGCTAAGTCTCCTCGTGCGATCATCACACCATCTGCAACAGAAATAATTTCTTCGAGGTTTTCAATAGCCTCTTCTGTTTCAACCTTTGCAATAATATGCGCATCGCACTTTGCTTTTTTAAGAATATCTTTGAGCTCCAATACATCTTTTGCTTGCCGAACAAATGAAAGGGCAAAGTAGTCTAC
>JAUIHD010000008.1 GCA_030432135.1 bacterium
CTGCGGGGATTTGCTCGTCGTCAAATAGAGCAGTGAGTCCGTCATATCGGCCACCACCAAAGAGTGACCGATTGTTTTCTGGCGAGGTATCAAATACTTCAAATACAGTTCCTGTGTAGTAAGAAAATCCACGGATAAGATTTTTGTCAAAAAATACATTAGTGATACCTCTGACTTTAAGAGCGTCAATAATTTTCTGTGTTTCTTCAGGTACTTCAACATCCAGTTCAATATCTGACTTTCCTTTGTCCATTTTTGAAAGCTCCGTTTCTGCTTCTTCTTCGGACATATTTTTCATTAGAGATTCTTTGAGTGCTCCTCTGTTATTGATGCCGATTTTGAAATCAGACTCTTCTGCGCCGAAGTTGGTAAGGATGCGGTGTGCCACACTGATTATTTCAATATCTGCTTCGATGCTATCGCTTCCAAAAAGGTCTACGTTGAGCTGGCTGTGTTCACGAAGACGCCCCTTTTGCGGACGTTCATACCGAAAGACATTTGGAATGGAGTACCACCGAAGAGGGAATCCAAGTTCACGTCTTTTTCCTGAAACCATGCGAGCTACAGTTGGAGTCATCTCTGGTCTAAGAGTCACTCGACGATCGCCCCTGTCTGTAAATGTATATGTCTGTTCGTTTACGATTTCCTCGCTTGTTTTTGATTCATAGAGTTCGGCAGGTTCTAGAATAGAAGCGTCATACTCTTCGAACCCAAATGATTCAACGGTTTCGCGAATAACATCAAACATATATCTGCGAGTCCGCATTTCGTCTGGGTAGAAGTCACGGACACCTTTGTAGGACTCAGTAGAAAGCTTTTCTTTTCGCTCCATAGTGGTTACCATTGTAGCCAAATGAAGCCTCAAGAACAAGGACAACGCGGTAGCATAATTTCATATATAAAAAAGCGTTTCGAAACACCTCTTGAAATGCTTGAAAGGTTACGAAAGGAGCGGCCAGAACTTGCGGAGGAAAAACTTTCATATCTTGGGAGACTCGACCCGCTTGCGTATGGTCAGATGCTTGTAGCAATTGGGGAAGCAAATAAAGATCGGGAAAAATATTTAGGGCTTGATAAAACATATCGGGTTAAATTTTTGTCAGGCATAAGTACTGATACAGGAGATTTACTTGGGCTGGTTGATAGTGTTGAAGAGTGGCGTGTACCAGCGAGTCTTGAGAAAGCTCTACGTTCTCTTGTGGGTGTGCACAGGTTGCCATACCCGCTCTACTCATCAAAAACAGTCGGTGGCAAACCTCTTCATGAATATGGGCGAGAGGGTAAAGAAGTAGAACGACCTCTGCGTGAAATGAGTATATTATCTCTTAAATTTATAGGACAGGAATCTGTCAGCTCAGAAGAAGTCTACAAGAGCGCAGTAGAGGCAACGGAAAAAGTAAAAGGAGACTTTAGACAGGAACTTATTAGAGCAAGATGGGAAGAGTTTTATACTACACACAAAGATGTTGTTTTTACGGGTTTTACTATAGAGATTAGCGTGACGAGTGGAACCTATATAAGGGCACTTACAGAGCTTTTTGAGGATACCTTAGGGGTACCTTTTCTTGCATACAGTATAGAGCGTACGTCATTTACGTTTAAATAAAATTGTGGTAGTGTATTGGCACTCGTGCTTGTATTCTTTGGTCCTAGGGTCTAGTGCTCTTGTGCTCCATGAGAGGTCGGCAGGGCGAGGTTAGTAGTAATATATTCTTTCATGGCAAACAAGAGATTGTATGTAGGAGGTATTCCTTACACTTCTACAGAAGATACTCTCCGAGCTGCTTTTGAACAAGCAGGTACAGTTCAGTCTGCTGAGATCGTTATGGATCGTCAGACAGGACGTTCACGAGGTTTTGGCTTCGTGGAAATGGACGAAGAAGGAGCAGATAAAGCTATCGAGATGCTCGATGGTAAAGACTTCGAAGGACGACGACTCAGTGTCTCAGTGGCACGCGAGCGAACTCCACGGGACTAATAATTCCCACAAAAAGCCCCGGTTTACCGGGGCTTTTTGTGTTATGCTAAACGGTACATATGGATCCAAGCATCTTACTGGGGGACATTAGTATCCAACAAATTCTCCTAGGCATTCTAAGTGCCGTCTTTCTCTTTTTTATTGTGATGTCTATTATTCTCTATTATCACTGGAGGAAGTATACAGAACGAGCGAGTACTGTGATCTTTGCAGAATTTATTTATCTCACCGGCGGAGCAATACTTTTCAGTAGCGCATTAATCCTTATTGGAATCATATGAAAATCGTAACTTTAGATTCAGACGAAAAAATTCTAAAGAAAGTAAGGCGCCATTGGTTCATTATGTTTAAGGCAACATTTGGGGCTGTACTTATGGCAATTATCCCGTTTGTTTTGTGGCAAGTACTTGTCTATGTTGATTTTGTAAAAAATATTCCACTTGAAATAAAAGAGATAGTTTTATTTGTTTATATAATGTATCTCGTATTTATTTGGATTTCTTACTTTATTATCTGGACAGATTATTATCTGGATATCTGGCTTATTACTAATAAGCGGGTGATTGATGTAGAACAACTCGGTCTTTTTAGGAGAGAGGTTATTAGTTTGCGCTACGATAGAATTCAGGACGTGACTGTGATTACAAATGGAATCATACAGACCGTGCTTCACTTTGGAAAAATTCACTTACAAACAGCTGGTGAGAGAAGGAAGATAATTCTTCGTGATGCACCTTATCCTGAGGAGGTGAAGCGGGCTATTTTAGAACAAGCCAACCTATTTGAAACTAGGTCAAATCTGTAAGATTATTAAACCATAGCGTTGACCAGATACTGTTTTTTCGATAGAATAGTCCTCGTGTCCTTACCAGTTAACTAATGATATTTATACTATGGAAGGAGAAAATATGAACCCAGCAGCAGCGCCAGAAACAACACCTGAAGCTGCTCCAGCAGAGGCTCCAACAGAAGCACCTGCAGAAACAGCTGCTCCAGCAGAAGGGGAAGCACCAGCAGAAGGATCAATGTAATCCTCGACAAAAAGCGACTTCGGTCGCTTTTTGCGTACCAATATTTTTATTGTTTTTATTTTATATGAACTATATTAGTCAGCTTAGAGATGTGCTCGCACAGCATGTCCTGTCAGTATATCTGCCATATGTAGAGGCGATTATTATTTTTATTGCGATTGCTATTGTATTTCGAATTGTGTTCGGAGTACTCATTGCATGGCTTACTCGTCGAGCAAAGGCGTCTGCCAACCGCTTTGATGATGCGCTTGTGGCTATTTTCAAGACACTGCGGCCACCATTTTATCTTATTCTTGCAGCACTTCTTGCACTGCAAACATTTTCTTTACCTGAAAAGGTGGCGTGGTTTATTCAGTATGCGCTTGTTATAACACTAGTTGTCCAGGCAATCATCGCACTTGTGGCACTTATTACTTTTGTTGCCAATGAACTTACTAAAACAGAACAAGATAATAGTACTGCTATTTTGTTTGGTTCAAATATCTTGAAAGGAATTGTATGGGTTGTAGGACTTTTGTTCCTTCTTTCAAATCTTGGAATAAATGTAACAAGCCTGGCGGCATCGCTTGGTATTGGTGGTATTGCGGTAGCACTTGCGCTTCAAAACATTCTAAGCGATTTGTTTAGTTCATTTACTATTTATTTCGACAAACCATTTCGTGTAGGAGACTTTATTATTGTTGGCGACAAGATGGGAACTGTTGAGCAGGTTGGTATAAAAACAACGCGCCTTCGAGCACTCCAGGGAGAGCAGGTTATTATCTCTAACCAGGAACTTACTCAGAGCCAGATCCAAAACTTTAAACGACTTGAAGATAGAAGGGCGGTCATTACTCTAGGCGTCACGTATGACACGTCCCAAGAGAAGATGAAAAAAATTCCTGAACTTATAAAGGGTATTATTTCGGGCATGGACGGTGTCGATTTTGATCGAGCGCACTTTAATGAGTTTGGTGATTTTGCGCTTATGTTTGAAGTGGTCTACTTCGTCCATTCACCAGAGTACGCAGTGTTTATGGATGTAAAACAAAATATTCTTCTTGATATCAAGGGTGCGTTTGAGGAAGAGGGAATTGAGATGGCCTTCCCAACACAAACGCTATATCACAAAAGGGAAGAATAATTCTTTCTTCGAGTCCATACAAACATAAGGATGGGGAGAATAATGAAAAGTCCTAATACCTGGGCTTTCACTGATAACCCGCCAATGTAGGCAAAAACAAAAGAGAAGGGTATGACTCCTAAGATAGATCCAATAGTATAATTTTTCCACGATATGCGGGGAAATAATCCAAGTGTGTAACTCAATATATCTACAGGGACCACCATACGGAGAAGGATAATGGAGATGAGTTGATTATGGCTTTCAGGAATTTTCTTGTCGATTCGGTTTATATATTCTTCCGAAATAAACTTTAATGCAAAGGGTCTTCCATAAGTTTTGCTCAAGTAAAATGCAATCAGTGCTCCAAGAGACCAGCCAACAACACTTAATAAGGCTGTTGTAAAACTACCCCAAATACTGACAGCGATAGGCATCATAGGGAGGGTTGAGAGAGGGGCGACAACAGTCGCAAGAATCATAAGTCCAATGTATGAAAGAAATCCTAGGGTGTTTTTTGTACCAATTAAAGAAACAAAATAGTCGTTATGTATTTGTGCAATATATGTTGCTAATACAAAAAACACTACAAGTACGAGTACAGGGAGATAGGCATGCCTGGACATGATCTAGTCGAAAATATTTATAAGGTAGGTATCGATTGTTCGCTGATCAAGGTCATAAAAATGTTTCTTTTCTTCAAACAAGAATGTTGCGAGATCTTTTCCAACAAATCGCCAGTGCCACGGTTCGAATACGTAATACGCATTTCCTTTAGGGTAAGAGAGTGTGAACCCGTATTTATGAGCGTTATCAAGAAGCCAGCTATATGCTTTTGTGTTATCAAAACCGTCGAGTGCTCCATTCATTCCTGTGGTGGTGAAATCTGCTGTAGTACCGAGTTGGTGTTCCGAAAAGCCCTGGTCTGCTGAAAAAGTATTCGCACCTTCGCCGTACGTTACCTTGTAACCGTTTTTGAGAGCAGTCTGTGTTCCAAATGATCGATATGCAGAACGAACATAAAGAGTTATGTCTTCCTGTGCTGCGTCTCGGATCATGTTTTCAAGAAGTGGAAGTACCTGCGTATGAATGTATTGGTCCTGTGATTCGTCATAGAGATTATCCGGATTTATTTGAGAAAGATTTGCTGGTACATAATGTTCATTGAGGAAATACACTTTTGAATATTTTTGGAGAAGTTCTTCATCTGTTTTTGAAAGTTTTTCAAGAACTCCGACTGTGCCTGCAATTTCCTGAATGGTATTAGCAAAATCATCATTTCGACCCTTCTCAATATCAAGTGCTGTTTGAAGACCTCTGTTCTGGGATTCGGCTGTTGCTAGTTTATTCTGTAGGTTTGCAATATTACCTTCGAGTTCTGTGCGAGTGTTGAAATATTCTTCAGAAGTTTCTTTTAGTTCATTGCGTGTGGCGATGTATAGATACACAAACGTTCCAGCGAGTAATACAAGTATGATTACAATGAGCGATGCATATTTTTGGAAAGGAGTTTGTATATCTGGTTCCATAGGGAATATGCTATCACAGAGCCTTATATATAGCTATTTGTCTATACAGCATTTAGATTACATACTTTTTAAATTATTCAACTTGAGGTGGGCGCCAGAAAATCTTTTCAAGTATATGAGTACCCATCTCTTTCTCAATACGCCTTGCATATTTTCGGCCATGGTTGTAAGCAGTTTTTCTTATGCGGGTATTCGTAAACGCTCGTATATTTCCTGTGTATAGTGCTCCAATAACCTTTGCGCCATAGTAAAGGAATACTCCGCGTAACCAAAAAGGTGGAAAGGCAAAGAAAAGAATTTTCTGTGCCCAACTTGGGGTACCGCCAGTCACAATAAAATAGAGATATAAGTCAGACATTTTACCGACTGGCTGTCCAAACATATTTTTCTGTGTAAGATCTAAGCCAAGAAAACGAATTCGGTCTATAAAATTTTTAAGATGGGCGGGGACTGAAAAGTTGTATGTCGGTGTAGCGATTACTAGTCCGTTTGCACTTTCTATTTTTTCTACGAGCTCCCGAAATTTTACCTCATGCTCATGCGGTCCATGCTGATTGTCGTGTCTGTAGTAATCGATAGGAATTTCATCGAGGTATATTTTCTCTATGGTGGTGCAGGAGATAGAGTTGGCACCTTGGATAAATTCATCAAGCAGAGTGTCAGAATTTCTTCCGCGAGAAGGGGAGCATGAGAGGGCAATAATTCGTTTTTCCATTGCTTCCAGTATACAGAAATAAACTTACTCGTGCGATTATGCATTTTTATGCTTTTTGATACAATCGGCCATATGAAAGATTTACTCCTTATAGACAAACCTAAAGGCATCAGTTCTTTTGATGTTATTAGACGTTTGCGCAGAAAGCTCGGAGTAAGAAAAATGGGGCATGCGGGGACACTTGATCCGTTGGCTTCAGGGCTCTTGATCGTAGGTATAGGAGAGGGAACGAAAAAACTTAAAGATATTATTGGTCAAGATAAAGTCTATGAAGCCGAAATTGTTTTGGGAGAGAAACGAACAACGGGTGATATGGAAGGGGAAATTGTCGAAGAGAAAGAAGTGAACGCAATTGATGAAAAAGAAGTGCAAAACGCACTTCAAAGCATGAAAGGATCACTTATACTCCGTATCCCTGCTTATTCCGCTATTAGACGAGGTGGTGTGCCTTTATATAAAAAGGCGAGACGAGGAGAGAGTGTGGCGCCTCCTCCTCGGGTTATGGAGATAAAAAGTGTCGAAATGCATTTTGTCGAGCAAAAAGAAAAGAGAGCGCATGTGTTCGTCACGCTTAAAGTGAGTAGTGGAACGTATATTCGTTCTCTTGCTGAAGAATTTGGGAAAAGATTGAATTTCCCTGCAACGTTAGGGAATCTCCGTCGAACACAGGTAGGAAACTTTTCTGTAGAAGATGCGGAAAAGATTACCCTGTAGGCTCTTCTTTGGTTCGCTCGATTACTGAGTGCGCAAGTTGTTCCCAGTTTTTCTTCTCTTCTTCACTTTCTCCACGAAGGATATCAGTATGTTCATTACCAAAATGTCCTGGGGCTTGGATAAGGAAATCTTCAAAGTCTCTTATTTCAAAAACATAGTCACACGTATCTGGCCCACCTACTGCGGTGCAAGGAATTTTTTTCATAAAAATCTTTTAGTCCTATAATGGAAATATAATACCATGACAAATTTTTATATTGGTAAAGGCGGCCCCACGTATAGGTGGGGCCGCCTCAAGGAAGCTGCTCAGGCTCCCTCTGTCACGAGCTGAGGAAACCGCTCGACGGTTCTCCTGAGCTCCTCGTTGGAGTATCGCTTACGCTCGATGGGCTGCCATTCGTTTGACGAAAGCGCGGTATTCCACGGACAGATTGAGCACATCCAGTTGTAGTACGGCGTGATCAGACCTGTCTCTGGGTCTCGCCGTGTGTAGTGCAGGATCTGGCAATTGTGAATTTTGTCGAAGGGGTGCTTGGAAGCGTCGAGCTCCATGTACCGCTCCTGACCCATTCGTTCGAGCAGGACTCGAAATCCCCACATGACCTCGCCGTGACAGACGATAATGACGCGTTTGTCAGAACACTCTCGTGAGAGTGTGCCGAGCACCATATCAATCCGGTCGGTGAGGTCTGCCATCGACTCGCCATAAGGCGGTCTCCAGTAGAACGGTTGGACTTGGCGTCGTTCGATTTCCTCGCGAAACTTATCGAGCCGTTCTTGTTCGGGGATTGATTCGAGGCCTCCCCAGTCGCGTTCGCGAAGGCGTGGTGCGGGAAACCAGGAAGCATCGGGTAAATCAAGGTGTACTGCAGTCTCACGTGCCCTGATGTAGTCCGACGTGTAGTATCGGTCAAAGCGACTGAGGTTGTTTGCACGAAGCCACTCTCCGGCGGCATCTGCTTGCCGACAGCCGAGCCCGGTTAATCTCCATTGAGAGCCATGACGAGCACGGTATTCTTCGGTGAAGTGACGATTATCTCCTTTCCGTGAAGCCGAGTTTGCTTCGTTTCCTTCAGATCGACCGTGCCGTACGATGACAAGGTCTAATGGCATTGCCATAGTATTTCCTCCTCGTTGTTTCTCTAGAACTTATGCCTAGTTTGCATTATCAACAAAAAAGTACTGAAGTCAATTTTTATACTTTTAACTACTTCATTAGATATTCAGCAAGACCCCATTTTGAATTAAGTACAGAAGGGGAGCGTCCTTTGAGATGTTTATCAAAGAAAGCTATACCGTATCTATTGATGAGTTGCAGGTTTCCGTTTCCGTTCACACAGGCATCTGTCGTCTTTTTGTCTCCACAGAGGAGATTTGTCCACTCAAAGTGAGTGCCGCCAATTAGCTTTACAAAATATGCTGGGGCAGGTGTTTCTATGTACGCACCGTCGGGGCCTTCAAGGAAAGGTGTGATAAATACATCAAACATAGCACCTTGATACATCACAGGGACGTCTATATTTTTAATGGTGTCTTTTGAGGTGAATGGTATCGAGAAGGGGGAGAAGGTAAGTACTGCTTTTACACGACTGTCTCGCCAACTATCCCATGCGCCCCCAAGGCCAAGTGCTGTATATCCACCAAGTGAGTGCCCTGCGACTCCTATTTTGTTTGCGTCAATACTTCCTTTAAATTTTGAACTTGAAAGCATACCGGAAATAACATTCTTCACATCATCCCTACGACCGGTTTCAGTTTTATCACTCCATTTTTCTGGTTCGAAGAGAGAGGACTCGAGCGCAAGGTCAATAGGAAGACCGTTTCCGTTACAGAGTGCGTCTTTGTGGTCGACTGCGACAACAATATATCCGGCCTCTGCTAATTTTTCAGTAAAGAAAATTGATTGCGCCTTACATCCACTAAATCCGTGAGAGAACACTATAAGGGGGTAATCCTCACACTGCGATGGTGCTGCATCGTATGCCAATTCGGAGCTGAATTTGTCTGAATAACTATATGTGCGTGCAGCTTCTGTGGTTGGATACCATATAGAAACATTTTCTCCTTTTATTTTGACGTCTTGTACATAGCCAACATGTGTAGAGGTACAGTTTTCTTTAGGAACTTCTTTACCGATAGGCTCTGGGTTCTTTTCTTTCCCAACTTGTGTAGCTGGGGCAGGTATGTTGCCACTTTTTGTGGACGTTTCTGTTTGGCTTTCTTCTATCACCTCAGGTTCTGGGACAATTTCTCGATTTCCATCAGGGCCATTTGAAAGCCCTGCAAGTATCAAAAGGAGAGCTCCAATACCACCAATAATTTTTCCTTTCATAAAAATATATTTAATTTATTACAATCATCTTTACTAAAGCACTATTTAAAAGTATCGACAATCATTTTTAGAAAAAGTTGTGAAAAACAAAGGGCCCCCGTGGCGGGACTAGGGGCCTTGGTAGTCTAAGAGAATTTGTGTGGCGGTAGGATCTTATGTCCTATATGTCGCTATTAGACGGTAGCGGTGGGTAGGTGCACTCCATCTTCGCGGTACCGACGACGAAGTTTGTTCCAGCCTGGATTGCAGGCACAGGCTCCACGGAGGAACCTGATGACGACTCTCTTGTCCGTGTCGATAAAGATGTCCTCAAAGCTGAGTCCATGGCATTGCCTGAGATCCTGAGCAACGAGCTTCATGAGCTCGTTGGGACTCACTACCTCTTCATCGGTTAGAGGTTCGACGCTATAAAGGCGCATACAACCTCCACCTGATCCACTATATACGAACTGTAATCTGAGCATTCCGATAATTCTCTCCCATTTCTTGTTTTGTGCGTTCGGGGGAACGCTATCCAATTTAGAATATACCATAATATATTTGTTTGTCATTAAGACAAAAGCCCGACCGAAGCCGGGCTTC
>JAUIHD010000009.1 GCA_030432135.1 bacterium
TCTACTTTATTTTTTATACCAAACTGAAGATCTGTCCTGTCTTTAGAAGTTAAAGAACTGGTTTTTAGATATGCTCCTGGAAGATTTACACCTCGACGTCCTTTAGTATTTCCACCAACAAGAATCTTACAGTTAATTTCATTTCCTTTTATATTTTCGACAATAAGTTTCTTCTTTCCATCATCAAGAAAAACGATACTACCTTTTTTAAGTTCTTTGTGGAGAGTCGGGTAGTTTACCCATACCTTTTTATCTGTTCCAATAAACTTTTTTCCTGTAACAATAGTAATTTTCTTTCCTACTTTGAGGTCCACACGTTCTGCTTCAAACTCGCCAATTCGAATCTTAGGTCCAGAGAGATCTTGAAGAATTGCAACCGGAGTATTAAGTTTTTTAGAAACTGATCGGAGATTAGTCACTCTGTTTTGATGTTCTGCAAAATCGCCATGAGAAAAATTGAGGCGCATAACATTAAGCCCTGCCTTCACAAGCTTTTCTAGCATTTCTTTACTTTCTGTTGCAGGACCAATAGTCGCTACTATTTTTGTGTGTTTTTTCATGAGAAGCACAATACATTAAAATACATATAAAATCCAGATTTTATTGCTATTATTACTTATATGAAAAAGAAAACTCTAATAATTATATTTCTTATTTTAATTATCATAATTTTAGGAGGTGCGAGAAAAAATAAAGACAAAATTGACACCACCCCAGAACAACAAACTCCGATAAGTAATGACACACGAGTACTCACAGAAAAAGGGGGGCGTATTGCGTGGTACAAAGGAAGTGTACACGATTTGATCGCCTATGATGCAATCGTAAACAACAAAAATAAAAATACAGAACTATTCACAGTGCGTCCAGACGGCACAGAAAAATTCTGTGTAACATGTGATTCAGATATACCAAAAGGATTTATTGGTCAACCAGCATGGCATCCAGATGGCGAGTGGCTCATGGTGCAGGCAGAAAATGAAATATCGGAACATAACCTTTACACTCATATATCATGGGGTGTAAACAACGACCTGTGGCTTGTAAAACGAGACGGAAGTGAAACAGTAAAGATATGGGATACACCGGATGGTTACGCCGCACTCCATCCTCATTTCAATAAAGACGGATCAAAAATAATCTTTGCTGAAAGAGTGCCTACAGGAAAAAGAATTCCTTTAGGTAGAGCATTTAATACTCCCGGAGGTGAAAACCAATGGGATGGATGGAGAATACATATCGCCGATTTTGATATGAATGCAGAGGAGAAATTAAGTAATCATATAACATTATTTGATGATACAGGCGGTATGTACGAGACTCATGAGTTTTATGATGACAATACTATTGTCTATTCACACACAAAAAATGGTGAGCCGTATGTCGACGATATCTATATGGTAGATATAGATGGTACCAACATACGCCACATGGTGGTAAGCCCTACTACTTGGGACGAACATGGATCATTCCACCCACTACGAAGAGAACTTATGGCGTTCATGTCGAGTCGAGATTTTAATTGGAACATTCAAAACGGAGATAAGGCGACAGATTTGCAAACAGAGTTGTATTTAAAAAATATTAATACCGGAGAAACCCGCCGGATAAGTTCTGCAAATGAAGTTCTTGATGGACGTGCAGTTGTATCTGATTTTGATTGGAATAAAGATGGAAGTGAAATCGCTTTCCAGGTAGCAAGTCTCGATAGTGACAAAGAACCACAAATCTGGATCGTTGAAGTCGATCAGAATATCTAGTACGCACTAATACCTAACTGTACAACTGGTAGGACTACGAACTCCTAGGAAACCCACGGTTTTTCCAATCCTTCCTCCACGGGGAAACACCCAGTTTCCCCGACCCCCTTCTGGTTCGAGTCCTCGAGGTAGTAAAAAATATTTTGTGCAACTGGTAGGACTCGAACCTACGACCTCTCCATTATCAGTGGAGTGCTCTAACCACCTGAGCTACAGTTGCAGACGCAAACGTCTCACTAAATTATCAAAAATCTCGCTTAAAAACAAGGATTTTACGCAAACATAAAACGCGACAATTGTCGCGTTTTATGTGTCATATACTCCATCTTGTTTCATTTGCCTTCTTACCCGGCTCGATTCGACTTACGTCAAACCGAGCAAGGGGCGGTCTTTCCCGCAGTCATATGCTTTTTACAGATGATACATAACATCTTATCCATAAGGATAACCGACCGGATAAGTCCACATAAAGTGAACGGATCTCAGTTGAATTATTCCACGACCAGCTTCCGCTAGCCGTGCCTTGTTACGACTTACTCCCTGTCACCAAACTTACCGTAGGCCATGATAAACATAGACTTCGGGTATTCCTGGCTCCCTTGAGTTGACGGGCGGTGAGTACAAAGCTCGAGAACGTATTCACCGCAGTATGGCTGACCTGCGATTACTAGCAATTCCAACTTCATGAGGTCGAGTTGCAGCCCTCAATCCGAACTGGGCCGACTTTTATTAGGATTGGCTCAGGGTTACCCCGTCGCGACCCGTTGTAGTCGGCATTGTATCATGTGTGTAGCCCAAGGCATCAAGGGACATGCTGATCTGGCGTCATCCTCGCCTTCCTCCCCCGCTTCTGCTCACAATCTAAAAAGATTATGTTCAAAAGCGGGGGCAGTCTCGGCTGACTACGTGTAACAGCCAATGAGGGTTGCGTTCGTTACCCCACTTAAGGGAACAATTCAAACCACGAACTGACGACGACCATGCATCACCTGCCATACCGTCTTGCGAGGGATCCTGTTTCCAGGATCTTTCGTTATGGTTTCTAGCCTTGGTGAGGTTCTTCGTTTATCATCGAATTAAACCACATGATCCACTGCTTGTGCGAGCTCCCGTCTATTCCTTTGAGTTTTAAGCTTGCGCTCGTACTACCCAGGCGGTTCTCTTAACGCGTTAGCTTCGCCACGTAGAGGGTCGATACTCCACATAGCTAGAGAACATCGTTTAGGGCGTGGACTACCGGGGTATCTAATCCCGTTCGCTACCCACGCTTTCGTGTCTCAGTGTCAGAAATGCGCCAGTTTATTGCCTTCGCTTTTGGTGTTCCCCATGATATCAACGGATTTCACCCCTACTCCATGAGTTCCATAAACCTCTCGCACTCTCTAGTATGCCCGTTTCTTTCGCAGATCTGGAGTTGAGCCCCAGGCTTTAACGAAAGACTAAACACACCACCTACACACCCTTTACGCCCAGTGATTCCGGATAACGCTTGGGGCCTCTGTATTACCGCTCCTGCTGGCACAGAGTTAGGAGCCCCTTATTCATGAGACGATCAATAAACTTTCTATCTCATAAAAGATCTTTACGTCCCGAAGGACTTCATCAATCACGCGGCGTCGCTCCGTCAGACTTTCGTCCATTGCGGAAGATTCTCGACTGCGGCCACCCGTAGGTGTATGGACCGTGTCTCAGTTCCATCGGTGGGGGTCAGGCTCTCACCTCCCCTACGCGTCATAGCCTTGGTAAGCCATTACCTTACCAACAAGCTGATACGACGCAGGCCGCTCCCAAAGCGATAAATCTTTACTCTTGCGAGACTATCGAGAATTATTCTGGATTTCTCCAGGTTATGCCCGACTTTGGGGTGCGTACCTACGTGTTACTACCTCGTTCGCCATGCAACTAAATGCATTCGACTTGCATGCCTTATCCACGCCGCCAGCGTTCATCCTGAGCTAGGATCAAACTCTAAAAAAATTCAAGAAGATTGCTCTTCATTAAGACAAATGAAACAAAATACAATATATGACTTTGTTCATTCTTATTCACACACTTGCTCTAAATCATATGTAACTGTCAAAGATCTCGCTTTACCTAAAACCGGCAAAGTACGGACTATTATACTCGACTTCATCTTTTGGTCAAGCGCTTTAAGCGGTTTCTGGAACTTCTGAAAGTGGGGCTACTATAAGCTCGGATTCCTTATGTTTTAAGACCCTATAAACATGTACCACTGCCAAAGCGGATACAGGCATAGTAACAAGAAGACCTACTCCGAACACGAAAAAACCTAAAATATTAAGTGCAAACACAGCTAAAGAAAACAGTAGCATTTTAAGCCAAACATCCTTTACCAGCCGATATGTTTCCTTGAGTGCTTGTATTGGTCCAATTTTTTCATCAATAACAGAAGCAAGTGCAAATATGAGTACTACAGTTAAGAAAACTCCAGGAATTACGAGTAGCGCAAATCCGACAACTATAAGAATATGGTTTATGATCCATGAAAAAAAGAATTTCCAAAACACCCCTTTCGTAGCAAACAGATCCTTCCATCCGTATACCCCATTATCATCTGCTTGCAGCATGATATACAGGTATCCAATCGGAATAATGAACCCGAGTACAGTAGCCGCTATATTTACAAATAAACTAAGGAACGTAAATAATGGATCGTCTGCTATATGAGCAACGCTCTTCTCTATATTCTCAATAATAGAAGGTATTGCGGAGACAAAGATATACACAGCCGATATGCCAATAAAAAACCATTTACGACCAAGGAACGTTTTCCAGCCTGCACGGAACAAATCTGTAACAAGTACTTCTTTTTTCATAAGGTAATTATACCTTTATTTAACTTTCTTGCCCCCAAAGAATACAAGGAGAGGACTTGCTAGAAAGATAGATGAGTAGGTACCCGCGATAATACCAATAAGAAGAGAAAGTACAAATGTTCTCACGGCTTCATTACTCACAAAGAAGAGAATGACAAGAGTAAAAATAAGTGTAATCGATGTATTAATAGATCGCGCCAGTGTTTCTTCAAGACTGCGCCCAACAAGCTTTTCGAAATTCTCTTCTCGACGCATACCCTTAAGAAGGTTTTCTCTAATACGGTCAAACACGACAATCGTGTCGTTAACGGAGTATCCGAGGATCGCAAGCATGGCTGTTACAAAAAGAAGGTCGACTTCTATGCCAAGAAAATATCCTAATAGAGAAAACACGCCAACAGGAATAGAGATGTCATGAATGAGGGCAAGAATAGTTGCGAACGCGTAGCGCAATGATGGTACAGGCTCTGAGACTTTTCGGAAAGAAAGCATCACAAAGAGCATGATAACGACTACGCCAACCGCAACTGCAATAATAACTTTTTTAAACAGTGCTTCACCTGCAAGAGGGCCGACTGTATTAAACCGTTCAAGCACAACGTCTCCACCCAAGAGATTTGTAATATTTTCTTGCTCATCCGTTGGTACCTCCTTCATACGAATAATGAAGTTTTGTTCTCCCGCAGGACGAACTGAAACCGACTCGTAACCATTGTCGAGAAGTGTGTTTGTAACTGTTTCTACAGATGGTCTTTCTGATATGAACCTATATTCGGCAAGCGAACCCCCTGAAAAATCTATAGAGGGCTTAAGTCCGAAAAGAAGTACACAAACCCAAGATGCAACCACCAAAATTGCTCCGATACCAAGAAATATTTTTTTATTCTTTATAGCAAACATAATTTATTTTTTTGAAAAACCACTCATAAATAATCCTTTCTTTTCTCCAAAAATCTCAAAAGCTGCTTTAAGGAAAATGCGTGAGATTGAAATTGCACTAAACATACTGACAATAGTTCCGAGTCCAAACGTAAGCGCAAATCCTTTTACCCCTGCTGTTCCAACCCAAAAGAGAATAATGGAGATCAAAATGCCAGAGAGGTTTGAGTCTCGTATAGATGACCACGCTCGTGCAAAGCCCTCTGGTATAGCATCTGCTACTTTTTTCCCGTTAATAATCTCCTCTTTTACTCGCTCAAAAATAAGAATATTTGCATCAATAGCAATACCGATTGTCATAACAAACCCAGCAAGACCTGCAGCTGTAAGTGTCACAGGAATAACTTTAAATAGAGCAAGCATGAGTACTACATAAACAAGAAGTGCGAGCGATGCGATAATACCTGGAACCCTGTACCACACAATAAGGAACAGTGCGACGATAACAATACTCCAAATACCTGCAACAATTCCTGCATTAAAAGCATTTTCTCCGAGTGTTGGCCCCACAACTTGAGAAGAGCTTAATTCTATAGGAACAGGAAGAGCACCGAAGTTCAGATCCCTCGATAGAGTCTTTGCCTCATCAAGGGTAAAGCTCCCCGAAATAACTGCTTGCCCTCCTGCAATACGATCTCGAATAACTGGTGAACTCAAAAGTTCACCATCAAGAAAAATGGCAAGCGGCTCACCGATATGATTTCCCGTAATCTCCTCAAAAAGATCTGCACCCTCGCTATTAAAATCTACAACCACAACTGGCTGACTTGGTCCCCCTACACCCTGCTGACCACCTTGAAAACTTACCTGTGACCGAGCAACAAAACGACCTGTAAGACCCGTATCAATAAATACCATTTGAGCATCTGGATTCTCTACCTCAAGACTATTTGGATCGATTAGTTTGAATTCAAGTAGTGGTGTCTTTCCTATCTGCGCAACCGCCTCATCTATATCTGTGACGAATGGAAGTTCTACAATCAATCTATGATCAGGATTTCCAGAAATAAGCCCTGCCTGCTCCACCTGAACAATAGGTTCAGACACGCCAAATATATTTACTCGACGCTCGATAACCTCTTTGAGCGCATCCATACGCTCTCCCACTTCAGCGCCCGGAACACCAGCTACATCAGCTGTATAGACAAGTTCAGTCCCTCCGGCTAAATCAAGACCAAGAATAAAGGGAGATTTACTCTTAAACCCATCAATATTGCCAAGAGTGTATACACCAATAAGAGCAAAAATTACTATGTATATAAGGGACCAGGTCGTATATCTTTTCATGTTTCGTTATGGTAAGGGAGTTTGTGCCTAATTGCAATTGACTATGCACTCATCTTTATTTCCCCTTTCGGGTAAATATTGTTTTAAGTGTCTTGAGTGCGATAGCAATATCGAGCATAAAAGATCTATTTTTAATGTAGTAAAGATCATAGGCAAGCTTCATTTTTGTCTCTGGGACATCAGCATCGTGATGTGGGTGCCCCTCATGGTAAATCTGTGCCCACCCAGAAAGCCCTGGAGTGATAAGGTGTCTCACGTTGTAATATGAAATTTCATCTTCGTAGTGTTTTACAAGTGTAGGTATTTCTGGTCGAGGACCAATGAGTGAGAGCTCTCCTTTGAGCACGTTCCATAACTGCGGCACCTCATCTATACGAAAGATACGAAGATACTTTCCTATCTTTGTAACAAATTGTTTTTCGTCATCTTTCTTTACAGACATAGTTCTAAATTTATAAATAGAAACATGATGATTATTTTTACTTACTCGCTTTTGAGTAAAAAATATTGGCCCCCTATCTTCCATCCAAATAAGAAGTCCGACAATAGGAGTAATTACTGCTGCAGGGATCATTAAAATTCCAGCAACTAAGATATCCATTGAGCGCTTCAAAATATCGTGCATGCGTCGAGGAGACGCGGAAATGTTTTCTAAAAACCAACTATATTCGAGTAGCGAAAGAGGAACCCTGTTAAAAACATCCTCATATATTTTGTGCATGTCGATAAAACGAATTTTTGAAAAGATAAGGTTGTAAAGATTTGGTAAAAGCGGTGCCACATTGTCATCTTTAAAATCAGCAACAATCACTGAAACATTCTCACTATATACACGGCTCAAAATTTCTTCCTGAAAATCAATGTCACCAGATTTTTCGATATTGATAGAAGAAATAAATGTAATGCCATATCGTGGGTTACTGTTAACTTCTTCAAGAAGCTCGCGCACCTCATGCCCACTTCCAATCAAAAGTGCATTTTCTTTTCTTGGACTTATTAACCGAAGTACAAGTATTCTCCTCCACCAAAGCATCAACACAAAAGAGAGGACAAGGTGTATGAAGAGATTTGTCTTTGGAGCAATCCCGAAGTAAGGAATGAGGTAGAAGAAAATCGCCGCGATAGCACTGTTTATAATTTGTGCGTTTAAAATAGTGGCAGGAACGTGCTGCTTCAAAAGAAGTGTGTGCTTTTCGTAAAGTCCCGCAATAAAATATACGAGATACCATACAACAAAAAGAATAGTGAACGGTACTAAATGTTGAGAAAGTACATCATCTGAAATACCACCATATCTAATAAACAATGTCGCAAAAAGCGCTATATAGAAGACTATGAAGTCTCCTACGAAAAGTAAATTTGTTTCTTTCTTGGAAGAGAAAATCATATGTAAGGTAGGTGATTTATAGTATACATTTCCCTTTTATTCAAGTTATAAAAGATCAATATCAACGGTAGCAGTACGTGACCGAACCTCATACTGTGCCATACTCGAAATAATACCTAGGGCAAAAAACTCCGTCACCAAGTGAGAACCGCCGTAACTCATAAAAGGTAGTGGAACACCAGTCACCGGCAAGAGACCTATGTTCATCCCTACGTGGACACATACGTGCCCAATAAAAAGCCCCGCAACTCCGACCGTAAACAATGTCTCGAAATTACTTGGGGCTCGTGCAGCATGATTCATCATACGCATAATTAAAAACACAAAAAGTGACAGCACGATAATCCCTCCTACAAAACCCCACTCTTCAGAGAAGGCAGCGAAAATAAAGTCGGTTTGATACTCCGGAAGAAACTTAAGTTTGGATTGCGTCCCATACCCAATACCTTTCCCGATAACCTCACCCGACCCCACTGCTACTGTTGACTGGTATGCGTTGTATCCAGTCCCTTGTATATCGGCAAGTGGGTGTATAAAAGAAACAATACGATCTTTCTGATACGGCTGAAATACAAATAGCCATAAGGCGAGAAAAGCAAGGATACCGGTAGAAACAACAAGAATGAGGTGTTTTTTAGAAATACCAGAGACCATCACCATGGCAAACCACACAACAAACATCATTACTGCAGAACCAAAGTCTGGTTGCATAGCAACAAGTACAAAAAACATCAGCGCGTAGAACCCTGACAAGATAATGTGTCTAATATGACCAATCTCGACATATCGACGAGAGAAATATTTCGCAAGAATAATAATAAGTGCAAGTTTTGCTGGATCAGCAGGTTGCAGATTAAAGAAACCAAGAGAGAGCCAGCTTTGTGCACCACCTTGAGAAACCGCTCCGAACAAAACAAGGCCAAGCAAAAGTACCATAAAAAATATAAACAACATTACAGACACTCGCGTCCTTCTAAGAAATCGCCAATCAACAAAATGAGCCCCAAAGAAAACACCAAGCGAAATAATGAGCCATAGCATTTGCCGTGAAAAATAAGGATCCTCATCGACAAACGAGCTCATAGTAACAAGTCCGAGAGACGTCAAAATCACTGCCGGTAATAGCAATAAAAAATCAATCTGTTTGAATGCCTTTTGAACCGTTCTGATCATCGCAGACTCATACTATCATAATAAGCTTATTTATAGCCATTTTAGAAGCTTGTTTCGGGGAAGAGTTTTGGAATTATCTCTATAACTGCAGGCTTTTTCTGACACAGGTCAGTGGCAATAGAAGAGTAAATAGAACTTAAATCTCCACTATCTGTCGCCCCTTTATATCCAGCAGGATCGCTTACGATTGATTCAAGAAAAGATCTATTAACACCAGAACCAAGACCGATCGCGTAGACCTGCACTCCTGTTTCCTGTGCCTGACCTGACATCATGAGAGTTACTTCTTCTGGATCTTCTGCATCATCTGGCGCAGTTGGGATTCCATCTGTAAGAAGCACGATCGCACGTCGCGTCCCTGGTCTCTGCGAAACAGATTCAAAAATATTGAGGACCTGTTCAATGCCTCCTCCGAGATTTGTATAACTACTACTTGAAGCAATAATACCAATTGAGTTTACAGCAAGTTTTGCACCGCTCTTGTCATATGTAAGTCCAGTCGGTACATGTGAAGTAGCATCGGTTCCAAAAGAAACTACAGACACCCTATCTTCTTCC
>JAUIHD010000069.1 GCA_030432135.1 bacterium
GTTTTTATTTTTGTTGCCAGGCTAGGATTCGAACCTAGATACCCAGGACCAAAACCTGGTGTCCTACCATTAGACGATCCGGCAATACAGGAACGAGTGTAGCAAAATAAAGCCCTTTTTACCACACATTATTTGACAAAATAAACAAAAAAATACATCCTAGGAAATTGGAGGGTCCGTAGACCAATGAACCACAGCGTACGTAAGGACCGCAACATGATCTTGGGAATTTTGGCGGCACTTGCCGCCGCCGGCGCCCTGATGCTGTATAGCTCAGCAATCTAGGCAAGGGGAGTGACCAAGTAGGCCAACAGGCGCCGCGTACGCGGCGCCTGTTTTCTATTCTTTATTTTGATTCTGTATTATTTGACAATTCTTTCTGTAAAGGTAAAGTAATTTTTGGAACGAGGAGGACCGATTCGTGATTGAAACGTTTCTTTTGATTCTCTACCTTGGACTCGCCACATCGGCTATCTCAGTCGCCCTCACCAGGGCAGAGATTAGCAAAGGGCTACGCGACGTGCTCAAGGAGAAGAACGAATTTCTCTACAAGCTCGTCAACTGTCCGTTCTGCACGAGCTTCTGGGTTGCCGTCCCGCTCGTGCTCTTCTACCAACCTACGACCGGACACGCACCGCTTTTCATTGAGCTCGTCGTGTCTGTTCCAGCTATCGTAGGGGTCGCCGTGTTCCCCACCGTTGTGGTGATTAACGGCATCTCCAGCCTGAAGGAAAAAGAGGAGGAAGACAGATGAACAAATGTTTTGTGGGTCTCGTGCTCATCGCCGTGATGGCCCTTTGCCTCGTGGCACTCACCGTCTTGTCGAAGTAGTGGAGGAAGGAGAAGCAGTGCTGAAAAAAGTCTTTTCGTGTCCCGTCATTTGGTTGCTCGTCATGGCAGCCGTAGCGATGGCGTGGATCGCCATCATGCGTTAGACACGCATCTCGACGGGCTAGGCCCGCGACCGATACCGGTCGCGGGCCTTTCTGAATATTTTATTTTTCAACTATCTCTAAAATAGCGAGTTCTATCGGCAAACTTGGAATGGTACTGAAAGATATTTTTCTGTTTGCTTCGAGAAATGGCAGGATAGTTTCTGAATTGAGTTTAGCTTCTTTATCCTCTGCAATTTTCTTGAGTACTTCTATATCATCTTTAGAAACAGTGTCTGATAGTTTCTCCGCTGTCTTCGGAGCAAATCGCAACAAGAGAAGCAGCCGTAATCTCTCTAAAACAAGTAAAAGTAAAATGCTCATATCTCCTCCCTTCTCTGAAATGGTATGAAGTGCAGAAAGTGCTTTATCTCCATCTTTTGAAACTGTACCCGAAATAATATCAAGAACTAATTTTGTATCTGGAATACCGGTCTGAGCCAAAACTTCATCAAGTGTGATCTTATTATCTTTTGACGCAGAGATAACTTTCTCGAGCATACCGAGCGTATCTCGGTATGAAGAATCCCCGAGTAACGCAATATGCTCAACGGCTTCTTTTGGAATAGAAAACTTTTCAGCCTTCGCGACCTTTTCTACAACTTTCGCAAGTGTTTTCCTGTCGGGTCGTTTAAATTCAAATGTCTGACAACGTGAAATGATAGTGTCAGGAACCTTATGTGGCTCTGTTGTCGCAAGTATAAAAATGACATGTCGAGGAGGTTCTTCGATAGTTTTCAAAAGTGCGTTCCATGCTTCTTTGGTAAGCATGTGTGCCTCGTCAATAATATATATTTTGTATTCACTTCGAAACGGACGAATATGGATAACATCACGAATAGCACGGATG
>JAUIHD010000010.1 GCA_030432135.1 bacterium
AATCTATCTAAAATATTTTTCATCCGCACACGTATTTCATCGAGTTCTTGCTCATTCTTTCTCTTAATACTTTCCGCGTTTTTCTGACGCTTATCCCATATATCCATCAATACTGCTTTAGTAATCTGCATTGTGGCTTCACGAGGCTGTATAGCCTTCAAAATTGCCTCAAATTGCTCTTCTATTACACTTTTACGGATACTCTTACCTCGAAGCTCACACCCTTTAGTTTTGCAGTGATAATAAGGGTATCTTTGACCATGTTCTCCTTTACTATAACTAGCCGTTAAGGGCTTACTACAGGCTCTACATAGCACAAAACCTCTCAAGGGAAAGTCTTCTCGCTGGTCTTTTCTTTGTTTTACTTTGACCTTGCCGTTTAGCTTATCTTGTATTTGTTGGTATGTGTCCAAACTAATCAATGGCTCATGATAGCCAACCCTTCTCGTAACACCCCAATCCAAATATTCGATATAACCTGTATATGCGAGTTGTTTTAGTAAGCCCCTTACAGAATTAATGTTTGTTTTTCTGTTTTTAAAATGTTGCTGGTCCAGAAACTCTTTTACTTCCACTTGAGTCGCAAATCTATCATTGGCAAATCCTTCTAATGCCTCTTTTAAAATACCTGCTTCTGGTTCTACTTTTTTTAAGATATTTCCATGAATAGCATCCTTAACCATTCGATATCCTGGTATCGAATTAAAGGCCCAATATCCCTTTTCTAATCTTGCCTTGTGTTTCTGTATAACTTGTCTCTGATTTTGCTTACGCTCTAGCTCTCCTTGGGCAGCCAAAATAGTCTCTATGAAGTGCCCTTCGGGAGTATCTTCAAAATTGAAATTCGGACATTCTGGTTTTGCCTGACGTGCATCAAGTTCTCTGCGGAGCTTTAGATGAAATACCGTATCTCTTGCTAATCTTTTTAAATCATCAAATATGACAACATAGTTCGTAGTAGGGTCGTTGTCTAAATAAGAGAGCAGAGAAGCCATTGCAGGCCTTTGCATAAAGTCGCCTGCGCCAGTAAAACTATCCTTAAATACCTTTACCACCTCATATCCTTTTTGAAGCGCGTGCTGTCGACACCGATGTTCTTGCGTGTCTAATCCGTGCCCCTCAGAGCTTTGTTTTAAGGAAGAGACTCTGGCATAGATAATGGCTTTTCGCATGGTTCAATATTATCAGAGTTACACATCTCGTTATCGAGTATCGATTCAACAAATGCATAGAGAGTGTCCCGAAGTTCCTTTATTTCAACGTCGGTCATATTTGTATCTCCGAGATATTCCTTACACTTCTCAATACTTATCATGTCATTCACTCAAGCGGGTATATAGGCGAATCAGCGCTTATAATTTTTTTCTCTTTATCAAACCAGTCCAAACCACCAATACCATCGCCTGCTTTAAAATTTTTCCAGGCAGCCCAATTCTTAAATCCTTTTACAACATACGTTTTCACACTAATATCGTTCTCAAGTCTAATAACATATATAAAATGCCCCGTTTTGAACTCATGTGCCCATATAATTTGTCCTTCCATATGTTAATTCGTTAAATAATTAATAAAGACCGCTTCCTGCTTGGCTGGTAGTCGCTGCTTCTATGACCAGCCCAGCAGAAAACGGACTTCATACGGCCAGCAACATTTACCAAACAAAAACCGTAGTCTTATTCGACCACGGGCATTTCCACATATGGGGACGGATTCCGTCACTTTTAGATTAAACCATCTGCTCGAGCTCTTTGTTTAAATTTTTTATAGTTTTGGTAGTCACCTCTCCAGAATTTTTTAACAAATTTTTGTTCCAAATTTTTTATACGGGGTTCAAGGTTCTTTATCTGTTGCAGATTGGTCATCCTTATAGATATATCACCAATAGTGACTGGTTTTTTTATTAGACGTAATTCTGAGCGCTTCTTAATCCCTTCGTAACTATTTTTCATTTTTTCTTCTTCAATATGCTTTAAATATCTTTCATATTCATCCCGTAAAACATACAGGCAACACAGGCGATACAGATAACCCTTAAAATTATGCTTTGATTTAAAACGTTTGTTAAAGAACTGGCTTTTTTTATCATTAAAAAATAGAGCACCTTCTTTTGTGGGTATAAAAGAGTAACCGTCCATCTTTACTATTTCTGTTTCTTGGCTCTGCTCAAGGTCTTTTTTTAAAGATTGGTAAAGCTCATATGACGGAATTGCAACAACTTTTAGAGTTACCGACCTCTTTTTATGACTTCTTCCTAAATGAAAATTGGTGCCCCAGAGGCTTTTACCATTCAAAATAATTAGATGCTCAAGAATAATTTTTTGAGCTTCTTTTTTGGCCCATTCTTGGCGACGTTTTGAAACGGAAGCAGCTTTCATGTTGAAAGCCTACACCGAGAGTCACTTTTTTAAAAATTTGCAGAAATAGCATATATCTAAAGATACTAATTAAAGAAAAGTGGGGGCGTCCCGCCCCCCCCATCGACTATCGCATTCCTTTTTGTATAAAACGGTTAAACGCAACCTCTAGAATGCGCCTACCTTGGGCACGAGCTGTTGTTTTTGCATACCCCGCACGTAATGCCGCACGATATACATTACAAAAGCCGTTAGCTATATACTCTTCAATTAAACGGTCTCGTCTGTCTTTGATAAAAAGTTTCGCCATTTCCAACTATTTCCAACTATTTTAACGTAATTTCTCCAAACATTTCTGGTAGAGATTCTCATCCAAATTACCGTCTTCGCCAACAAGACGTTCCCTTAGAGAAGCAACCGATTCACTTTCATATTGTGATATTTCGTAACAATAACGTTTAATTTTATCGTTTCGGTATATGAAAAAGATACTTGCTAAAATGGCGGCCGCAATTGCTATATAGATATATTTATTGTTTTTAAGATTCATGAATTTCTATAAATATTTAAAAAAATGTTACTAAGTTTTGCCATGACAATGTTTATATTTTTTTTCAGAGCCACAGAAACATTTGTCATTTCTACCAATTTTAGGTTTATTTTGATTTATTTTTTGAACATAGTCCACAGATTCACATGACGGTATTCCAAAAGACATCACAGTTTGACCGTTTGAATGAGTAATGGAAAAATCTCCAAGCGTAATGATATCCATTCCAATCAATAAATCTGTATCTGAGTGTAAAACACCCTCAGTCACTTTCACGTTTTGGATTCCCAAATTCATTGGTAAATGTATGTTAACCAGATATGTATTTTTTATAGATTTACCGTCTGCTGTATGTATTTCAGCTTGGCCTGTTGGTTTAAGTTCAAGCGCTTCAACGACTTTTTTCGTGATAACTGTCCCCGTTGCACCAGTGTCCCAAATACCTTTGAAAGTTTTTATGACTAATCCTTCATTGTCCTTGGGTGGCTCACCAAGAAATGGTAGTGAAACACCTATCTCAGATTGAAGAACCCTCAAAATACCCTTATCACTCCTAATAGTTAGTGCGCGTTGATGGCTCATACAGAGACTCGCGAATAAAAGGATTGAGAATAACTTCCTTCTCCTTCTTCTACCACCTGGATAAGAAATGTGCCCAAGGCGTATTTTTGAGATGCATCTTGATAGGCTTCAATCTCTGAATCATAGACACCTTTCACCTCCTGGTCTTTAATAACGATAAATTTACCCTTATATTTCGCCACCAAATCACTCTGATGCTCTTTATAATAAGTAAACTCATTTTTAAGAGATTCCATGGTTTGATATTACCATTTTTATTAATCCATTCAATATATTAGGTTCGGACAAGCATTCAAAATAAATTCATAGACTAAGTTCCAACTTTTTGTGATTGAGCCCACAAATTTGACAGTTAGTATTTTGTTTGGTATTAAATCTCTTAGAGGTGTTCAATGAATCTGCGTTTCTGCTTGCCGACTTTTGCACTACTACTGCTTGGATGGTGTGAACAGCCGCCACAGCCGCCCGCTATTCAAGCAGCGCACGATGCCAAAGACGCTCGTGAAGCACTGGATACTTTCCAGAAAAACAGCACTTTTTTCTTCGATGAGCAGACGCAAGCATGCTGGCTTTACTTCGAAAACGGCTACGGAAAATCTATGACCCAAGTAGACTGTTCCGCCGCACGTCGCCGAATGGCCTCGAACATGGTTGTGCAACTCGAAGAAGCGGAAAGACGACTCGGGAGCGAAATCCCTTAACCCGCCAACCAACCCACGGACACCCGCTGGCTTCGGTCGGCGGGTTTCCCTTTTATATACTCACCGCAATCTCTTTTATTACTATCTCCAAAAAGTTCCAACTTTTTGTGATTGAGTCCACAAAAAACACTGAACTCTATGCGAAAGCATAGGGTGATTTGTTTTTATAGAACATTTGGAGATTCGAACCGAGGACTGGCGAAGCCTGGTGAGCATAGCGAGCTAGATGTGCCATGACCCATGGGTCATGGTTATTCTTTTATTTCTCTAGAGAGGTTTTATATAATTTACGCAATGCTTTTAGCACACTTAGGAGATACTGAAGAGGGTGTAGTAAACACGGCTTCGGATATAGTTGTTGAAAGTGCAACACTTCCGGTTATCGGTACATTTCAAACAGCACTGATTGGTCTAATTCTCATACTAATTTTTCTTGGGGTCGTCTACTTTTTTATGGGAAGGATACCGCGTATTAAACGTATTTCCATTACTCCTGAAAAAGAAGTTGTATTAGCGAAAGTAATTGCTGCGTCAATCCTTGGGGCTATTTTGGCCGCTGGGTGGGATATCTGGTGGCATCGTGCAGTGGGACGAGATAGTTTGTGGCAGGAGCCGCATTTGTTCCTTTATTCATTTGCTCTGGCTGCTATTTTACTTAGTGTATATGGGTGGATCGCCACTCATAAAAAAGTATGGAAGAGAGTTGCAAGTGTACTTGTCCTTATTCCGGCTACTGCACCTTTTGATAATCTCTGGCACATTATGTTTGGTGTTGAAGATCTTTCAAATCCAGTTTCGCTTGCGTGGAGTCCACCACATATGCTTCTTGATATTGGTGGGTTGCTCGCACTTATATTTTTAATACCAATTATCCTCAAAGATAGAAAAGATGTACGGAGAACATTTTTTCTCGATATTGTTTTTGCAACAGTACTCGCACAAATAATGTTTCTTGTACTTCCTTTCCATCCTACGGAAGGGTGGGGGCAGGTACTTGGCTTCTGGGGCGCTGGATTTATGTCATTTGTTTTTATTTCGCTTCTAATCTATGCGCCAAAACTGCTTAAAAATTCTTTTGATGCAACACGGATAATGATTTACTACTTGATTATTTTATTTGTTGGATATGGAGAAGAGACAGCACCAAATATAATTTTACTTCCGCACGACAGAGCACCCCTGTGGCTTGTTATATTTCCTTATTTATTGGCTGCTATTTTCTTGGATCTTACTGCAGGGAAAATTCCAGATTGGTTACGCGGTATCGGTGCAGCGGGAATTTGGGCGAGTTTATTATTTTTTGTCACTCCATCATTTACAGAACCTGATTTTACATATCCGTTGGTAAATGGAGTATATGCAGTGATATCTGCATGTATCGGAGGAATAATTGCCGCATTCTTTGTGAAGAAATTCTTAAAAACGAAATTTTAGGAAGTTTTGGTACATAATTAGGTGTAAGGAGGTAGTTGTATGAGACATCCCTGCAACCTTACTGGACACTTCGCAATTAGGTCATATTTTCGGCGATGACCCGATCAAGCGGGTGGGGTAGCTTAGATATTTTGACATTACCATATTTTATGGTAAATATATATTTGGTTTGTGGTGTGTAACAATCTTTAGTCAAAAAGGGAGGAGAGTCCGATGACACTCAGAAAGGCGATTGAAGAGGCGCAAAAACGTGCTGGTAACTATGCACAGGGGTGGCAGGTGCGAGCGGAGATGGAGGAGCCCGCGCAAAAGAAGTGGGCCGAAGTCGGCGCACCTAATGAGATTCTCTCGTTGTCTCTCGAACAGATCGACAGATACGTGAGGAGGATCGGAGGCTCTATCGACGTCGAGATCTAGCCACCAGACTTTCCGAAGGCCCCGGGCGCATGTGCGCTCGGGGCCTTTTGCTCTGTTATAATTTATCCATGATTTTACCCGAACCAGAATTTCTCGATATTTTCGGTTTTATCGGATTTATCTATATTACCGTCTTAGCCCTCATGCAACTTCAGGGCAAAAAAGTTCCTAAGATAGGCTTTATCCTTTTATTAATTGTCGGGCTTCTCGGCGTAATTATTGATGGGCTCATTGTATATTTATATTTTTTGAAATAATAATATGATATTTGAGTTTATTACATACGCATTTCTTCTTAGTTTTTTTGTTGCTGTTTTCGAAATCATAATTGAAAAGGATAAGGGGTGGGGTACTGCTTTTAAGAAAAATAAATGGTACGCGAATAAATTTTTTATACCAATTCACAAGCTCACGGGAACATATCCGCTACTCAACTATCATTTTGTAATGTTTTTCATAATTTATCCGCTGTTTTTGTGGGGAGTTGTATCGTATCTTGAAATTGACGCGGCACTTTATGCTGTCGCTATGTATCCACTATTGTTGATTGTGGAAGATTTTCTCTGGTTTGTTTTAAATCCTTATTTTCCATCTCTCCGAAATTTCTTTCGTGGACCAAAAGGAAATATTTGGTGGCACCGGAAATGGAAAAAAATTGGTCATGTGTATGTTCCAACTTCTTATATTGTTAGCATGGTGCTGAGCGCGCTGATTCTTCTTTACATATATGTAGTATCATAAAGTTATGAAAAGAAAGGTCCCATTTCACCCGATAGTTTTTTATGTGTCGTTTGCATTAACCGTTGTTGCTTTTAGTTTTTTTTATAATAAAACTCAGAAAGATAGAGCAGAACTTGTAGAAGCAATTCAGCTTCTTGTTGCCCAGCAGCAAGGGGAACTCGAACGAACACAGCTCGAGCTCGAAAGTCTTCGTATAGATAACGAGTCACAACTACTAATAAGAGAAGAGGAAATTGAAGCGCAAAAAGCAGAGCTTAGTGATCTGTCTTCACGACTTACAGTGCTCCAGAATAAACCAGTTGCGGAAGCAACCCCAAGCACTTCCGCAGTAGTAAACGAGTGGAAGAGTGCTGTGTTTAAGGTGACGTGTTCATACCTCGATATTCCCGCAAAGAAACGTTACACCCAGAATGGCTCTGGTATAGGGCTTAATCTTAGTGACGGAGGAATTTTTATGACAAATCGTCATGTTATTACGGCACAGCAAAGCGGACTTACTCTTGAAGGATGCACTGCGTCGACTGGTGGCGGCACAAGGTTTGATTTAGAACTTTCTGAATTTAGAGTGGATCAAGAGCTCGACTTTGCATTTATTGTGTACCCAGTTCGCCAGACATTTTTTAGTAAAACACTAGGCCAAAGTGACGTGTGTCAGTCTCCGTCTGTAGCACAAGGTGAAGAGATAGTCATTCTCGGTTACCCGGTAACTGGTGCGCAAAATAGTGTCACAGTAACAGAGGGAATTATTTCTGGTTTTGAAACTAATCACTATGTGACATCAGCGAAAATAGAGCAGGGAAATTCTGGTGGTGCGGCTATTCTTTCTTCAGAGAGCTGTGTTCTTGGATTGCCTACATTTGCTCAGGTAGGGAAAGTGGAATCATTTGCACGCATCTTGAAGCTCGACAAGCTGATAACTTTCTAAGTTTTACATACCTAAAACTATGTAGTAGGATCAACTTTGGAGCCGACACAGAAGGCGAGACGTTGCTAAGGCACGCACATCGTCTGCAGATTGTTGGAGCGGTCTATCGGAGAGTCAATCGCCCTGAGACCACAGGATAGCGAGGAGAGTAAAACTCCATGATCGGGTGCAATGCTGGGTACACAAGACCAGCTGATTTCCCGAAGCAACTAAATAAACCAACCGATACTCCACAACTGGACGAAACAAACCGGGCGCGCACTAGTATAGGCGGCCGCGGTATACGTGACCTCGAAAGGCTGCGTTTGATCGTCTTGGTTCCACGGGCCCCGTCTCACGAAGTAGACGGGGCCCACCTTCTTTTTATATTTTTGGTTGACTGGACTTAATAGATATGCAAACATATACCTCGGAAGAGTAAGCTCACTATGAAGAAAACAAGACACGGGGCGAATTTGTCCCGTAGTGATTTCTTGCCTCCTGTAGTTGCAGGGAGTGAGAGAGTAGCCCAAACCGGTAGCACGTGTACCGGGGTTGTAGGACCGCAATGTGGACTGCCACAAGGTAAAAGAAGGTAAAGACCTCTGAGGTCTGAAGACCCCCTTCAGAACCAATGGCTACCTAGCGGGATCCTGAGTACTGCGCCGAACGGCGTAAGGAAATCACCTGGCTATTTATATGGTCAGGTAAGGCTAAACATAACGAGCCTCTTCCGGGCAACATCGTAAATCCCCGCCGACGTACGCGTCGTGCGGGGTGCTTTTTATCCACAATCTCACCTTGTTCTCTTTTGTTGATTTATTTACTATATGAATTGGGGAGCCAGGCTGGTTCACCTCGACAGTGGGTTCTCTCCCGGATCCACGCCCTTGCTTGGCCGCATTCACCCGACACGACGGCAGTTGCCGTTTCCTAGCACCGCCAGCCTGGCCCCTCAATCGTGACCCATAGCTCTCCGAGCTCCCTGGGTCTTTTTTCTTTAAAAGACTTCTTTTTTCGGGTATTATTATTCTCGAGCTGGGTTGTCGTGTCTGTCACCCAAATGCCGGGATCATACCCGAGCGCGCATCTTTTTTCCGTTCGGTCCTCCGTTCGGAAGCGCAACCCAGCTCCGTCGCTCCTAGGTGTATTCACCTGAGGAGTTTTTTCTTATCCACTTTTGACTTGATACATAAGCCACGCTATTATGTGCCTCTTTGTTGTCTATGAATAAAGAGCAAGAAGAACAATTGAAGCCGCTTATAAAGAAACGAGACGCATTACGGCACCGGATGTTCTTACTCATACTCGAAATCGCATTCTGGTTCGGTATTCCGGCTTTTGGAGCATTTTTCTTAGGAAACTATGTTGATGATACGAGAGGGACGGGGAACAAGTACTTACTTATTTTTCTTGTCGTCGCCTTTGTATTGTCTTGGGTTGGAGTGATCTGGCGCACAAATACGCTCACAAAGAAACTGACTGAAGCGGAAAAGGAAGTAAGAGAAGCGCGTGAGTCTAATACGCAAAATATATAATATGGGATTTCTACAGATAGGAGGCGACATACCAAAAGTTGAACCAGATATTATTTTTTATATCGGTAGTTTTCCTGTATCAAATTCGTTTCTCGGAACAACTCTGGTACTACTACTTGCGGTCTTGTTTACTTATTTTGTAGTGAGAAAATTTGCCCTGGTACCA
>JAUIHD010000011.1 GCA_030432135.1 bacterium
AGTAGCAAAAAGTATTCTCAAAGAAGAACTTTCATATTTTTCTAAGAAAAAATATGATCTAGGATCTTTAGTGGAGATTCCTGTGCGCAACAAAAAGATGTACGGCATTGTTCATAAAGTAGAGCCCGCACGAAACTTGAAAGCAGAACTTCGAGGTTCTTCTTTTGAACTAAAACAACTCAAAGAGAGCGCAAAAGTAAACAAGCTTCTGTCCCCCACTTTTGCAAAAGTTGCTGAAAAACTTGCGCTCTATCACGCTCATCCCTTGGGTATGATACTCGGCGCAATTGTGCCAGGGAAAATTTTACACAACTTTGAAAAAATTCCTGAAGCTGTACAAAAACCCCACAAGGAATCAGTCGTCCCAGAAAAACTTATTTTTCAAGACGAAACTAAAAAACGTCTAGAGCACTACAGAGCTCTTATTCGTGAGTCCTTTGCACGCGGAAAATCTATATTTATTTTAGTTGCTCATACACAAGATGGTGCTCGTCTCGAAAAAGAACTCCGGAAAGGTATAGAGGAATATTTAATAAATTTTACAAAAACACTTTCAGAGCAAGATCTTTTAGATCTATTTTCTAAAGCACGTACTGAAAAACATCCCCTCCTTATCATAGGCACAGGGAAATTTATTTCAATTGAACGACACGATATTGGCACACTTATAGTAGAAAGAGAATCGAGTCGTGCATACCGCGGAATAGGAAGACCATACACAGACTATCGCATATGGGCTGAATATTACGCATCACAGATTGGTTCAGAAATTATTTTTGCAGACACTATGCTCAGGGTGGAAACTATGGGTCGATATGAAAAAGGAGAACTTAATGAGCATATGCCATTGAAGCGCAAGATGAATCTTCCCCCACAAGTCGAGCTCGTTGACATGCGTGAAAAAATGAATAAAAGAAATTATGATCCTACAACACTCTCACTTTCTATGAAAAAAGCTATCGAGAAATCACAAGAGGATGGCACTAAAATGGTTATCATCTCCGCACGCAAAGGACTTTCTCCTGTCACATACTGCAAAGACTGTGGCACTATTGTTGCGTGCCCAAACTGTAACGCCAACATGATCCTACATTCACATGCTCATGGTAATTTCTACCTCTGCCACAAATGTGGCGAAAAAAGTACTGCTGCACTCACTTGTAACCACTGTAATAGTTGGAACTTAGTTGCTTACGGCACCGGTATTGAACGCGTCGAGAAAGAACTTCTCGAATTACTTCCTCGAAAACACATCATTCGACTCGACAAAGACACTGCGCCTACTCTCACAAAAGCAAGAGAACGAATAGAGGAATGGAAGCAAAATGGTGTCGTACTTCTCGGCACTGAGCGTATGCTCTCTTTTATACACGAAGCACGCGTATCTGTTCCTTATGCGGGGATTGCCGGTATAGACGCCCTCTTTTCTATTCCAGACTTTAGAATTTATGAACGAATTTTTTCTCTTATTGTATCCCTTGGTAGTTGCGTAAAGGAGAAGCTCATCATAGATACTCGCAACCCAGAACACCCACTCTTTAGTGCAATTGCCCGTAACGACCTAATGAACTTCTATAGAGAAGAGCTCGATCTACGTAAACAACTCTCGTATCCCCCAGAAAGTGTTTTCATTAAAATCTCTCTTTCAGGGAAAAAAGAAGCTGTTATGAAAGATATGGAAAGTCTTAAGGAAACACTTCCTGAAAAAGATACTGTTTTGTTCCCCGCTCTTGTGCGCAGAAAAGGTCTCTATACTATGCACGCACTTCTAAAAATAGACTATGCTTCATGGCCCGATGAAAACCTCTCAAAAATACTCGCTTCCCTGCCCCCACGTTTCGTAGTACAGGTTGACCCAGAGTCTCTTCTATCGTAGCTTCCCTGTATCACGTTTTTATTTTATAGTGTAAAAAGCTATGGTGACTAAAATTCTAGACAAAGATGACGATGTGCTTCGAAAGGTTGCGAAATCAGTACCACTCTCAGACATCGAGAGTATGGAGATTAAAAAGGTCATCAAAAATATGAAAGAAGCCCTCGCATCTCAAGACGATGGGGTGGCTATTGCCGCTCCTCAAATTGGCGTGTCACTCCGCATCTTTATCGTCTCTGGAAAAGTAGAGGCAATCAACAAAGGAGAAGAAATAAAAGAGGGAGAAAAAGTGCCTCACGAAGACGAGGTGTATATAAATCCTAAAATAATTAAAGTTTCGAAAGAACGAGAAGATATGGAAGAAGGATGCCTGTCTGTCCGTTGGCAATATGGTTTTGTAAAACGTTCTCGGAAAGCAACCGTTGAAGCATATGATGAGCACGGCAAAAAATTCACCCGTGGCGCGAGCGGCCTCCTTGCACAAATATTTCAACACGAAACGGATCACCTAGATGGTGTGCTTTTTATAGATAAAGCAAAAAACCTGCGAGAACAGGAACCGCCTGTAAAGAGCTAAGGAAAAATACTATGGGTACTAAAAAACCAGAAAATATAAATTTTGTGTTCCTTGGAACGTCAACATTTTCAGTGGACATGCTTGAAGACCTTAAAGAAAAAGGGTTTATCCCTAAACTTATTATCGCCACACCAGACAAGCCCGCTGGCAGAAAAATGCTTCTCACATCGCCTCCTACAAAAGTGTGGGCCGAACAGTACAACATCCCTGTATGGCAGCCAGAAAATCTTAAAGGTGATGTTAAACAAGAAATCATAGCTCGCACAGAGTGCGAAAGCTTTGACCTCTTTATAGTAGTTTCTTACGGTATTATCATTCCGCAAACTGTGATAGATATTCCTGATAAAGGCATCTTGAATGTTCATCCTTCCCTTCTGCCAAAACTCCGTGGTGCGTCTCCAATAGAAAGCACCATTTTGCAAGACGAAAATCCGGGAACAACCATTATGAAAATAGATGCAAAGATGGACCATGGGCCCCTCATCGCACAAGAAAATGTCTCTATCTCAGACTGGCCCCCATATCGAGAGGACTTGTACAAAGTTCTCAGAGAAAAAAGTGGTGAGCTACTCACAGAATCTATTATTCCATGGCTCTCTAATGAGATAGAAGAGGTCGTGCAAAACCATGATGATGCAACATTCTGCGGCAAATTCACAAAAGAAGACATGCTTATCGATCTCAGAGAAAGCCCAAAGGAAAACCTTAGAAAAATTAGGGCATTTTCAGGAATCGGCAATGCTTACTTTGTCGACAAAGACAAAAAAGGAAATGAAGTCCGAGTCAAAGTAACCCGTGCCCACATAGAAGACGACGCCCTCATTATAGAAAAAGTTATTCCTGCCGGAAAAAATGAGATGTTTTTCAGTGAATATGAGAAAAACATAAAAGCCTAGTCGTAAGTCTCTATACTATATTTGTCATAGTGAGCCCCAGTGACTATATTGTTTGCTTTTGCCGCATACGAGTATGTAATGTGAAGTATAAATGCAATAGCTAACCCGCCAAGCAAGACAGATGCTGATACATATGGATTAGCTTTTCGTTTAAGATCTTGAGCAGTATTTACAGATTTGAGTCCAAAAGTTTTATATAAATACCCTTTTGATTTCATCCAATTATTTTACCATGTCAAACGACGAAGGAGCTTTTTGATTTGCCCTTGTCCACGACGAAGGAGCGTTTCGTGTTTATCTTTGTCACTCGTAAGTGCGTGCATAATTTCATCTTTCATTTTATCGATCGCAGCGAAGACATCTTCTGCATGAGCGGTTGTGTAGAGATTCCCCTTTCGTCGTCTGAGGTGGATTTCTGCTTTATAAATATCTCCTTTTTCATGATGTTCTGTTGTCTTCCCCACTTCTATTTCATAAAGAACAGTCTCATCGTTTTTATCAATAATTTTATCGACAGATTCGAGCTTTTTTTCTATATAACTCTTTATATCTGGAGTAAGTTCAATACGTGTTCCTAATATTTTGATATTCATATAGTTGTATGTATGAGCTCGTAATAACCTAATTATATCACCAGATACTACTTCATCATTCTTTAACACTAAACATTTTTATTCTATGCTGATGTCCTGAAATAAGCCTTACATCTTCTATTTTTTTATAAAAACGAGCGGCAAGCAGCTCTCGCACTCTATGGTTTACCATATTCCGCTCTGGTTTGTCTTTGACAGAAATAACAAGTCTGTTTTCTCCTTTTGACTCTATATACTCTCTCTTGGCATTCGGAATAACCTTCACTCGTATATACATATATCCAATTATTGCATTTTAATGTTTATTTTCGTAGAATGACTTTCGTATTCCGGCGTAGCTCAGCGGTAGAGCGGTCGACTGTTAATCGATTGGTCGTAGGTTCGAATCCTACCGCCGGAGCAAGTGGAAATAAAAATCTTGTAAGAAATTACAGGATTTTTATTTTTGCTCTGATTTGAGGCGTGTAGGATTCGAACGGGAAGGGGTCGGGAAACGGAAGTTTCCCGTGGAGGAAGGATTCGGAAAACCGTGGGTTTCCGAGGTGTTCGTAGTCCTACCGCCGGAGCCATCAAATTGACAATATATAATAAATATTGTCTTTTGTTTTAATGTCTATTTACCTAGTATACCCCCTTGGGGTATACTGTTTTTATGAAGAATGATAAAGAAAATATTCAAAGAAGACTAAAGAGAATTGAAGGACAAATTCGAGGTCTTCAAAAAATGGTTGATGAGAATAAATATTGTGTTGATGTGATTACCCAAACCTCTGCCATTCGAAATGCCCTCAAAGGAGTTGAGGATGTCTTATTGGAAAGTCATTTGTCTTCTTGTGTAGTTAGTCAAATTAAATCTGGAAAACAAGAAAAAGCTGTTGCAGAAATTATTAAAGTTTACAAATTAAAAAAATAGTATGGAGCACGACCACATCATGCATAGACCAAAACATACCTTAAAAGATTTTCTACCTCTTATAAGTATTCTTGCTGTAATTGTTCTCTTCACAGCCTACATGTTAAGTACGACTAGTAGTCCTGACGTAATGTTTGGCATGAGAATGTTTATGTCTGGGTTTTTCCTCATTTTCGGTGTCTTTAAGATAATTAAATGGAAAGGATTTGTTCAGGCGTATCAAGAATATGATGTGTTAGCGAAGAAAAGTATATTTTATGCGTACCTATATCCTTTGATTGAGATTGGACTGGGACTAGCTTATTTCTTTGCTCTGAATTTGCTACTGACAAATATCATTACTCTCATAATTATGCTCATAGGAAGTTATGGAGTGTGGCTTAAGTTAAAAGAAAAAGAAGATATTCCCTGTGCGTGCTTAGGTGTTGTCTTCAAACTTCCCATGACAAAAGTAACCTTATTTGAAGATTTATTGATGGCACTAATGGCTGTAACAATGATTAGTATTTTAATTTAGAAAACATGAATAAAGGAAAAGTAATAGCTTTAGTAGCAGTTTTGTTGGTAGTAGGACTTTTTATGTGGGGTAAGAAGACTCAACAGGATAATATTGTTTATTTTGGAGACACAAATATAGCGTGTCTTACTCATGGACATCAAACCGTGGCCGAGCACATCCATCCTATTATGAAAATAACTGTTGATGGAGAACCTGAACAAATCCCTGCAAACATTGGTATTACTAGTACATGTATGTCTGAACTTCATACTCATGATGCAACAGGAACAATTCATGCAGAATCATTTCTTACTGATAGAATAAGCGAATTCAACTTGAGTGATTTCTTCTCTGTATGGGGCCAAAGTCATGTGAGAGATGGATACGATGTAGAAATTATGCAAGACGGAGTAGTAAAAAATTCTATTGAAGATGTGAAATTTATTGACCATTCAGTTATAGAACTAAACTACATCTCTAAGAGTTCTGAAATGTAGACTCAGTAACCATTTCTAAAATACCACTAAACTGTAATTCACTCTTAATTCTTTTCCAATTAACGGTTCTGAATGCGTCCAGTAGGGGGAGCTAAGTATTGACTTTTGTATAAATATACTATATAATTTAAAGCAGCATTCGCTCCTATCGACTGGGTACGGGGACCGACACGGTTGTGTTGGTTATAAACGAAGAAGTCTATGGATGTGGCAGTCTTCCCAGTTATCGCACCTTCGGGCCGATAAGCTCCGTGTCGTTTGCAACCGCAACACACAGGAGTATCAAAGATGAGCTACTACGAAGTAATATGTAAATTCTTCAACAAAAAGTTGAATGAGGGTGACCATGAACTTGTGCATCACCTCAGTCATTACTGGGGTTCGTTGCAAGGTCTTGGTAGTCGTCCTGGAGCCTACATTGCTTCCGCAGAGATTCAGAAGCGATTGATTCAGGAGTTTGGCTACCATAGGTGCCCAGCCTGCGAATGGGCTACTCACCATCCCGATAACCACTCGGAGTGGTGTGTGGCCGAGATAGAGGCAATGAAAGCCTTCAAGCAATAACCGTCCGCCGCGAATACCGTCACGTCTTCAGGCGGGACGGTTTTCTTTTTATGAACGTTATATAATACTCCCTATGACTTTCATTAAAATAATCACCGTGATTCTCTCACTTATTGTTACGGGTCTTGGTTTAACATCTCAAGTAAAGAAAAACTACAAACGAAAAAGTGTTGAAGGGTTATCCTTCTTTTATTTTTTTATCCTAGCTATTTCATATTCATTCTGGAGTGCGTATGGTTTTCTTCAAAAAGATTTAGTACTTATTATTCCTATGACACTTGGAGCAATCATGTCTTGGGTAACAGTGAGTCAATTTTTTATCTATAAAATTCCTAACGAATAAGTTCAAACTTCCTCTACTATGCGGAACCAATTATTAAAATCCTCGGCTATTTTTGCTATACTGGGGCCATGAAATTTTTGAAAAAGTTCTACATTTGGGAGAAAAAACAAATGGAAAATCCAAAAACTGTACTTAGTGTTTGGGTTGCTTTTGGTGTTCTGTTTGGAATAGGTATTGATAATATTGGTGTAGGTATAGCTATTGGTATAGCCATTGGAACTGCACTGTATACAAACAAAAAGAAGAAATTAAGTAATAAGGATTAAATAATGAAAGCAGTTATCGCAAAAAGTTATGGGAATCCGGAGGTTCTCAGTGTTGTAGAGGTTCCAAAACCAACACCAAAAAACAATGAAATTTTAATAAAGGTAAGAGCGGCATCACTTAATTCGGGAGATGTGCGTATGCGTGCCTTGGACGGTGGTGATGGTATTAAAGGATTTATTGCCAAGATCGTTATCCGCTTGTTGGTAGGAATCATTAAACCAAAGCGAATTCCAGGGAGTGTTTTGGCTGGAGAGGTTGTTGAGGTCGGTAATGAGGTTACCCGATTTAAAGTCGGTGATGAGGTGTATGCAATGACAGGTTTTAGTTTCGGTGCATTTGCTGAATATTGCACTCTGCCTGATAAACGTGCAATTGCTTTAAAACCAAAAACCGCCAGCTTTGAGGAAGCGAGCACTCTACCATTTGGTGGTACCACCGCGCTCTATTTTTTGCGTAAGGCTGGCACTAGCAAAGGTAAGAAAGTGCTTATATATGGTTCTACTGGATCAGTAGGAACTTCAGCGGTGCAAGTAGCCACATATCTTGGTGCTGAAGTGACCGCAGTTTGTGGGCCTGACGGGGTAGAACTCACAAAGGAACTGGGTGCGACAACAATTTACAACTACAAAGAAACACCTATTGAAAAGATTGAAGGAGCATTTGATGTTGTTTTTGATGCAGTTGGAAAAATTTCAAGAGACGCTGCTAGGCATTTGATTGCAAAAGAAGGTACATATGTGACAGTTGCCGGTTTTGATGTGGCAGAGGAAGGGTCTCAAGGTCTTGCAGAGTTAGCAGAGATGTATGATAGTGGCAATCTAGTGGCAATAATTGACAAGACATTTGATTTGGATGAAATCATTGAAGCAAATCGCCATGTTGATTCCGGGCGGAAAAAAGGTAGCGTTGTGATTCGTATTGCGTAACCTAGTCTACTTTAGTTGTCTGTCCAGCTAGTTTTTACTGATATCTCGAGCCAGACTAAAGAACCAGAGGATCTGACTGATGACGAAAATTCCGATTCCGATGTCTGTTAGATACGGCAGTGCAGAGATAGTTCCTCCAATAAATACGAGTACACCGAGTATACTTGTGATCACTCCGCTAAAGCGTGCTTTGTACATTGTTAGACTCAAGAGTCCTGTAAAGACACCTCCAATTAACTCATTACCACCGCCAAGAGCGTTGCTGATGATGTCGATTGCCTGCCAAGCAGAAGCAAGCTCACTAGCAACGATTCCATTCATAAAAAGAGTGGTGACTGTCATAGAAATAAACCCGCTAGCGATAAGAATTGTTGCCCAGATTAGACCAGTGATTAAGCTAAGTAGACTAAGAATTGGCTGCGAATTCTTCAGTTTCATATATAGATACGTTGCAAGTAGAATAATTCCAAATGAAAATATGACATATATATGTAGAGTGGTGATGTGAACCAGAACTGGGTTGCTACTAATGATATGTAGTTTATCACTAGCTGAAGTTGTACTGTCGTGCTGTAGTAGTTGTAGATATACAAACATACCGGCGATGTAAGAAAAACCACCATACACAGCGCTTATAGTGGCTATTTTTTTGAAATGTGTCATGCAAAAAGCATACCACAATTGAGCAAATACAGTTCATATTGAATGTTTTTTCGGTTCAAGACTCAAAACTCGTCAAAGAGAAGGACTTTTGTAAAGAATAGTCAAGTATGGGAAATGCTTAGTTATTCATTTTTGCTATAATGAACGCCATGGAATATATTGCATACATTTTACACTGGGGTTCACCAATCGGTATCGGACTCTTCTTTTTCTTATCAGCAGCAGGTACAGGTATCCTATTTTGGGGAATTGGTGTCTTTAATAAAAATAGAAAGTAAGCCTTAATACCTTTCGGTATTTTAGGGGTTTTGCGTGTCCCGAATGCAATCTTCGTAGTCGGTAACATGGTGTCTACATATTTAACGTTATGCCAATATTCTAGATAGCACCAATTTCAAACATGCTCCACTGCACTATGTGGAGCCAGTGGAAAAATAAGTTAAAAACTAAATTTTCTATCATGGATTTTAAATGTGTATTTAAGGATAACTAATTGTAAACGTCAGTATTTTTAAGTACCATAGATACCATGAATAAAATACAACTCGACAGAATGAAGCACGACAGTGGCTTCGTCGCAGCTCTTGGCATCGCTTTCACCGCTGTGGCCCAGTCGCCGCTCGCCAACGAGGCCGACACCCCCGCGCGCTATGATCAACTGCGACTGTTCCAGGCCGTCTCGCGCCTGGTCATCCGCGCTGCCGAAATCCGCCCGACGCTGATCTCCATCGACGACCTTCACTGGGCCGATCCGTCGTCCGCCGC
>JAUIHD010000012.1 GCA_030432135.1 bacterium
ATTTTCGGTAATAATCAGTGTTTTATTGTCTATAAACCCATACACAATAAGTGCTTGTTCATCTGTGCCGAGCAAACGGCGCGTGTCCTTGTTTTCAATGATAACATCACCAAAGATCCCTCTCGGTTCTACGTTTTCTCTGCTGTGAACCTCTTTCAGACTTCTAAATATATTACTTTCCCAGAAAATCATTCCAGAAAGTGCTTGTCCAAAACTGTCGACATTTACTGCTGCAAAAAAGACAGGGGTGCCAGCATCTCTATAAAAACCAACTGTATACGGTTTATCGAATGTGCGAAGTAGTGAATCTGGTATTGATGGAGTTAGAACATTAAAGAATTCCTCAGGATTTATATCAGTATGCGCATATACTACTGAACCCGTCTCTTCCTCAAGAGAATTTTTAAGCGAATTTAATTGTGATAGAAGGTTGCTTGTATTATCGGCAGTTACCGCTTCGTATGTATCATATGCAACAAGTGTTTCTGGCTGGTTGATGGCTACAGGACGTTCGGTGATATTTTTTGCAAAAAATACACTGTAGATAGCAAAACTACCAAGACCAATAAGCGCCACACTTACAACAACTAGGAATATATTTCGAAATATTGGAATACCGGCTGCTGCTTTTACAGGAATAACTTCGTTTCTTGTGGCATCTACACGAGTAATTGCAGGCATAGTCGCATGCTGTGGTTTTTGTATGGGTACAGGACGTGGTGCTGATACAGGAGGGGGTGTTGGTCGGTGAACTGGTTTTGGTGGAGGTGGTGGAATCGGCTTTGGTTCTGGTTTAACTTCAGGCTCAGGTTTTGGTACGGGTGGAGGTGCTGGCGCCATTCGCTCTGTTGGGCGAGATTTGAGTCGCGCCAATCTTTCTTGCATGTCCTCTTGATTCTCCTCTTTTTTAGGTGGTGCTTTGTATACAGGAGCCTTGTAGACTGTGGTATCAAAAATTTTTTGAACATCATCTTTATCTATTTTCTGTGGCTTCTCAACCTCATTTTTTTCTGGTGCTTTGTATACAGGAGTCTTGTATGCAGTAGTTTCAATACTTACTGGTCTTACTTTTTTCCTATCTTCCTTATCTTCTTTCTTGATTGCTGCAGTTGCTATAGAGGTGACAGACTCACCTTGGTCTCGTGCAGCCATTGCCATGTCTCCCCTAAAAGTTCGAAGCGTCTGTAATTTTGGGTGAGGAGTATATTGCTTCTTAAGAGGGGCTTCTGTAACAGGTTCCTGTATCACTTCTTCTTTTTTAATTACTGCTTCTTTTATATTTTCAGCCGCAGTCTTTACTTCGGTCTCTGGCTTCCTCACTCCTTCGGTTTTAGAAGACGTGTTCGTATCATCATTTTTACTAATTTGAAACACCTGCCTTCTGACAACATTTCTTTCTGCGAGGTTAGTATTATTAGGACGCGGTGCATGTGCACTTTCTTGTTCTAATGCTTTATTGAGTTCGTCTTGTGCAGCGTGTTGCTTTGCTAGGTTTTTATCGTCTTCTTCCTGAGTGATAAAGGATTCCTGTGGAACATTATATTCTCCTACAGGTGGTCCGTATTTTTGGTTTTGATCATTGAGATTCTTCATTATTTTTGTCGAAGAAATGAGGGTCTATTTCTTTAATAGAAAGCTTTAGTCTATCTTTGTCGTCTATCTCTTTAATAATTACTGGAACGGTATCTCCAACCTTTAATAGCGATTCAACAGTATCTAATCTTCGGGGAACAATTTCTGAAATATGCACCAACCCTTCTGCATGTTCATTTATTCTAACAAATGCACCGAAATCTGTTATCTTGATAACTTCTGCTCGAAACTTCTCTCCTGGTTTGTATTTATGAGTCATTGCTTCAATTTTTGTTTTTGCTTTCTCGACACCCTCTTTTGCCCCGCTAATGTACACAGTTCCATCATCTTCAATACTAATATCTGCACCGGTCTCATCTTTTATACCGTTTATCGTCTTCCCCCCACTTCCAATGACAAGTCCGATCTGGTCAGGGTCAATTTGAATTGCAGTAATACGTGGCGCTCGTGGCGAAAGGTCTACTCGAGGCTCAGTGATTACTTCTGTTATTGTATTAAGAATATGTAGACGTGCTTTTTTGGCGGCAGCAAAGGCTTCTTCAAGAATGGAAAGTGGAATACCGTCTACTTTAACGTCCATCTGTACTGCGGTAACACCTTCACTTGTACCAGCCACCTTAAAATCCATGTCGCCATGATGATCTTCTGGTCCTTGAATATCGGTGAGCACTTTATGTTTTCCGTCTTTCATCATGAGACCAGATGCAATGCCAGCAACCGGGCGTTTTATAGGTACTCCACCGTCCATAAGAGCGAGAGTTGATGCACAGACAGAGCCCATAGAAGTTGATCCGTTTGATGCCATACACTCTGAAACAAGTCTTATAGTATAAGGAAAATCTTTTTCATTAGGTATTACAGGAAGTAGTGCTTTTTCAGCGAGTGCCCCGTGTCCAGTGGCTCGACGATTTACTCCACCGAGTCGCCCTGTTTCCCCTACAGAAAATGGTGGAAAATTGTAGTGGTGCATGAAGCGTTTTTTAATATCTTGCGACTCCATTCCGTCGAGAAGTTGTGCTTCTCCTGGTCCTGCGAGTGTAAGAGTTGAAAGTACGTGTGTTCCGCCACGGTAAAAAAGCCCTGTTCCGTGGAGCATGGGTGCAATACCGCCAGCTTGTGCAAAAAGTGGTCGTACTTCATCAAATCCTCGCCCATCTGGTCGTTCATTGTTTTCGATTGCTTCTGTGTGGAGGAGTTCATCAACTTTTTCTTCAAAATATTCATCGGCTGACACTTGATCGGTTTCAGGTAAATTGCTTTCAACTAAGAGCATCCATTCAGCTTTAAGATCTCCGATATGACTTTTCCCTGGTTTACCTATATAAATTCCCTCTTTAAATCGTTGTGCGATATTCGACTCAAAAAGGTCAATAATTTCTTTAGGTGTTTCTGATTCTGCAATATGAAATTTTTCCTGGCCAATTTCAGAAATAATTTGCTTTTGCCACACCTGAATTTTTTCAATTTCCCCTGAAGCCTGTGTGAGCCCTTTCATGAGTGTTTCTTCGCTCACCTCATTTCCACCAACTTCGATCATATTTATGTTGCCATCCTTGCCGCAAGCAAGAAGGTCGAGGTCTGTGTCGTGTTCTCCACGATATGTGTATGTCGGGTTTACTTCAAAACCTCCATTGTGCCCCATACGTACAGCAGAAACTGGTCCGTTCCAAGGGATATTTGAAGTTCCGAGTGCAAGAGACGCAGCGATAACACCGAGCACATCTGGGTCATCTTCTTCAATTGAGAGTACTGTTACCACGACTTGGATATCGTGTCTGATATGTTGCTTAAAGAGTGGTCGTATAGTTCGGTCAATGATACGACCCGAAAGAATTGCATCGTCTGTTGGTCTTCCCTCTCTTCTTAAGAATTGTGAACCGAGAATCTTCCCAGCGGCGTAAAATTTTTCTTCATAATCAACAGTGAGCGGGAAAAAGCTAGATGTCCCCGGCCGCTTAGACATAACCGCGGTGCAAAATACGGTGGTGTTTCCGTATGAAAGCAACACTGAGCCATTACTCTGATCAGCAATATCATTAAACTCGGCGGTAAGTTCTTTACCTCCTACTTCTATAGAATATGTTTTTTTCTGCATAACATTATCGTTACAATGTTGTGCTCAAGTTTTAGATTTGATGAACTCCTACGAAGGTTCAAACCTATGACTTAGGCACAACGCTGTTAATATGATTAGCCTATCAAAAAAATCTGTTTTTAGACAGAAAGAAAGTGTTGCGCTCCGATGATGTAAAACGGCGCGCAACACTCAGAAAGCGTACGTTCTGATACGGTTACCATATCGACGCTTAATCTGCACAAGAGCTGCACGGGCAGCAAGATCGTGTTCGTGTTCCATGAGTCGGTCGACGATCTCGTCGTGCAATTCCTGTATCTCTTCTTTCCGTACTGGTTGAGTCTTCTCTAGTTCTTTTAGGCGTAGCACCCAATTATTCTCGGGCATAGGTACCTCCGTGGAGCGGTTCTCCTAATTTAAATTATACCCTATCTCTTTATAAGATATCGGCGTGATTGAATATCAAGATCAAAAAATTCATCGACTGCTTCTTTGAGTCTTTGTGATGTGGATTTTCCAAACGAGATTGCTTCTACCTGACACCCTTCGTTGAATTGAAGGTACTGTGTAAGTGGTACGAAGTCTCCATCTCCTGAAACGAGAATAACGGTGTCGAGTTTCGGCGCCATAGTGATCGCATCTACCGCGATTCCAACGTCCCAATCCCCTTTCTTTGCTCCTCCGGCAAATACTTGAAGGTCTTTTATCTTTGTCTCGATTCCGCTTTTTTCAAGGGCGTCAAAAAAGCCGCGTTCTTCACCTGATTCGGTACCTACTACATATGCAATAGAGCGAATGAGAGCTCGTCCAGCAACCGCATCTTTTACAATCTGGCCAAAATTTACCTTTGCGTTATATAGATTTTTCGCACTATGGTAGAGGTTCTGTGTATCAATAAAAATTCCTACGCGCTGTTCTTTGTGTTTTATAACTGACATAAAAAATTTGTGTACAAAATAGTTTGTACTGTATTAAAAATAACATCCTAATAATACCAAGGATTCACTCTGTTTATCTTGTAGGGGCAAAAGTCTTATTTAAGACCAAGTTTCTTGAGAAGCGATGCATGTCGCTTTGGGCTCTTTTTTGCAAGATACTTCAAATGCTTTCGTCGGTCTGCAACCATTTGGAGAAGACCACGACGTGAGTGCACGTCTTTCTTATTCTTTTGCAAATGTTTTGTAAGGCTTTCTATCTTCTTTGTAAGCAAAGACACCTGTACTTCAGGTGAACCAGTGTCCGTATCGTGCACCTGGCTTTCTTTCATAACCTTAGTTTTCTTTGTTTTTGACAGCATAAAAATAAAATCGAGGCCCCAAAATAGATAGTGAGAAGATCCTCGGCAAGGAGAACGATAGCACGAGCCTCCCTCTTTTGCAAGTTTAAGCCATATATTGAGGGCTGGGAGGGAATATTTGACTAAATACTAATTATATAGTATAATTAAATAAGGTTAGAACAATGACTCTCTACATCATAGAAACAGACGACGGCGTCAATGCCCTGGAATACACAGTGTGTATCCCCCAGACAGACGAGCCAGATCCGCGTACAATCCCTTTTCATCAGTGGCTTGTCCGAGGGGACGGTCAGACTGAAGAACAGGCGGTCGAAAATCTCATCCGGAACCACCCGGATGAGTACAAAAAAGTGACTGAGCGTATTACGCACAGTGTCACACTCACATAAGCCCGAGCCGAGAACTTGATCACGGTATCGGGTTTTCGCTTTTTATATTTTCCGACACATATTGCTATAATGTAGTAGATATATGGCTACTAAAGATTTATCTCAATTAAAACGGGAGTTTTTGGAGTATGTTGAGATTGAAAAAGGGCGCTCCTTGAAGACTGTCGAGAATTATGACCGGTACCTTACTCGGTTTCTCGAACAAACTGGGGTTTCCAAACCAAAAGATATTACTCAAGATACAGTGCGTGAGTTTAGACTTTGGCTCAATCGACAGAAAGCGCGCAGTAGTGCACTTTCTGAAACTCTTAAAAAGAAAACACAGAATTATTATCTTATTGCGCTTCGTTCATTTCTTAAATATCTCATGAAGCGTGAAATCGCTTCCCTTCCTCCTGACCAGATAGAGCTTGCGAAAGTTGGTGACAGGTCTCTTGATCTTATCTCTGTTGAGGAGCTCACCCGGTTACTCAATGCGCCTGAAGGAGAAGATGTAAAAACACTTCGTGATAGAGCCATTCTTGAACTCCTCTTCTCTACAGGACTTCGTGTGTCTGAGCTTTGTGCGCTTCCTCGCGATCTTGATCTTTCAGCTGATGATGTGTCTGTTCGAGGTAAGGGAGATAAAATACGTGTTGTTTTTATGTCTGAACGTGCACGAAACGCAGTCAAAGACTATCTCGCAAAACGAAAAGATATGAGTGATGCGCTTTTTGTGTCGGTTGATAGAAAAAGTGGTAAAGATCCAGGGAAAATAACGTCGCGTTCTGTTGAGCGGATAGTAAAACATTATGGAGTTAAGGCGGGTATTTCTAAAAAAGTTACCCCTCATGTGATTAGACATTCATTTGCCACAGATTTGCTTTCAAATGGTGCGGATTTACGTTCTGTGCAAGCGCTTCTCGGGCATGCCCATATCGGGACGACACAGATATATACTCATGTGACAGATAAGCATTTGCGTTCAGTTCATAAACAATTTCATAATAATAAGGAAAACAAATAGGCCGCGCGAGTACGCGCGGCCTATTTGTTTAAGAGAATATTACATTCCTCCCATAGATGGAGCACCTCCACCTTTTACCTCACATTCTTTGCAGTTACCTTTGTGTGTAAAGATCTCTACAAGAGCTGAAAGACCTACAAGTACGTAGATAAGAGTTGCGATGCTGCTTGGAAGAAAACTTCCAACACCTACTACAAATACTTCGAGCCCCCAGTTAAGACCCCCAATAACAAGAAGAATAAATGTTACTTTGTGCAATCCTTTCATGTTTAATTTGAGTTATGTTGATAATATCAATGACCATATATATTATAGCTTTTTTATCTCTGTCTATACATAATTTATACACATGCATGATATAGTCATAATTACATGAAAAACCTCTCTATTTACTCATGGAATGTGAATGGAATCCGGGCAGTACACCGAAAAGACCAGTTTATGCCCTTTATACAGAAGCATAAGCCAGATATCCTCTGTCTTCAGGAGACAAAAGCCCACCAAAACCAGAGCGAAGTCGATTTACCTGACTATGAAGAGTACTGGCACTCAGCGGAACGCCCTGGATATAGTGGTACCGCTATATTTACTAAGGTGAAACCTGTCAGTATCACCCTTGGACTACCTGAAACTCTGAAAAAAAAGTACAAGCTAGACGCAGACTCATATGGTGATCCAAGTAAAGAGGGGCGCGTCATTACGGCTGAATTTACAGACTTCTATCTTGTGTGCGTGTATACACCAAACACAAAGAGGGATCTTTCGAGACTTTCTTTGAGGTACAAGCAATGGGACCCCGCTTTTTTGGAATTTATTAAGCAATTAGATAAGAAAAAGCCGGTTATCACCTGTGGGGATTTCAACGCAGCTCATACAGCGGACGATCTTGCAAATCCTAAAGAAAACGAGAAAAATGCTGGTTTCACTGAAGAAGAACGAAAAGGGGTCGATAAAATACTCAAAGCTGGTTTCATAGATACATTCAGAAAATTTACTCCTGAAGGAAATGGTTTTTATACCTGGTGGACTCATTGGCGAAATGCACGAGAGCGTAATATAGGATGGCGTATCGACTACTTCTTTGCGTCAAAAAAACTCGATAAAAAAATTAAAAAGGCGGAGATACATCACGATGTATTTGGATCTGACCACTGCCCTGTTTCACTCACGCTTTCTCTATAAATAAAAATACATAATTAACAAAACCGCCTTACGTGCGGTGGAGTTTCTCGCGCGCATGGCGGTTTCTGTTGTTACGAAAACAATCTCTGCCCAGCATAACAGGCCATCACATCAGGGCGGTTAACGCCACATTTTTTACAATGTTGTAATGCTGTTGAGGGCGTATTTACCTCTTTCCTGATGGTTATACCAGGAATTGCTTTCGTGTGTGCCCAAAAGAACTTGTAAAGATCACTGGAACGTTCGACTGCTGATATCCATTTTCGTCTCTCACGAGCCTTGATGGAAGTCAAACATTCGCGTCCGAATAAAAGTATAGCAGGAGTAAAGGACAAATGAAATATATATCTGTGGAAAACTTGTCTTTTATATTTTATTGGACAAAGTGCTTCTTTTTTATGTCCATTATTTGCTTCTCCTGTTCTTCAGACTTGAATTTCATTGCATCAATACCCTTTTGTTTAAGCTCTTTTTCAGACATCTCGTTTAATTCTTTGATTCGTGTTGCAAGATACTCTTTCACATTTTTTCTTGGGTCGTCTATAACCTCTTCAAGAAGCGCATGGAGTATCCAACCTATTTTTGGTCCTGGTTTTATTTTTAAAATGTCCATTATCTCTCCCCCATCAATTTTTAACATGTCGACTGATATTGGGTCAGCGAGTACTTCATCGATCATGGCGTGGTATTTACGGAGACGATACGGGCTTTCCTTTGGTCTTCCTGTTCCTATACGATCACATGAGCGTATATTCATGAGATTCCAGATCTGGTCTTTCCCTACATTTCTAATGATTCTACGTACAGCTGAAAGTGTTATTTGATCTGTGTCTGAGAAGAACATGTGCCACCGTACGAGCTTCACCACAGTTTCAACAGTCTGTTTTGGATACTTGAGTCGCTGCATGATCTCTCGTGTCATACGTGCGCCTACAACTTCATGCCCATGGAATGACCAATCATTCTTCCGTTCATCCTTTCTTTTAGTACGAGGTTTGCCAATATCGTGAAAAAGAGCCGCGAGACGGACTTCGAGTGGGTATTCTTTCTTCGCAGAATGCTCTACTGTACGTAAAAGGTGCTCCCACACTGTGTATGCGTGGGCTTGATTCTGCCCTACCCCCACCCCTTCTTCTAGTTCTGGGATTATATGGGTAAGTACACCGAGTTGGTGCATCAAAGCCAACCCTTCATCAGGCCTTTCTGAGAGTATAATGCGGTTAAATTCGTCCCTAATACGTTCTGCTGATATTTTCTTCAACATAGCTGCTTTTTCAGAGATCGCAGTCATTGTTTTGTAGTCTATGGCGAATCCGAGTTCTGAAAATAGGCGTATAGCACGCATGATACGAAGCCCGTCTTCGTCAAATCGATCCTCTGGCTCTCCTACTGTCTTCAATATCTTGTTCTGTATATCTTCAACTCCACCCCATTCGTCTATAAGTTTGTGGCTGTCGAGGTTGTATGCGATGGCATTTATCGTAAAATCACGTCGTTTAATATCATCACTGATGTATGCACTCCATTGAACCTTGTCAGGTCGCCTACCGTCGCTGTAGGTACTTTCTGTGCGGTATGGTGTTATCTCTATCACCTTAAGCGATTCATCTTCTGTTTCGTTCACTATCCCCACTGTTCCATAATCATTTTCATAAAATGTCTCTGGAAATAAGCCCATTATTTGCTCTGGA
>JAUIHD010000013.1 GCA_030432135.1 bacterium
GAACAAAGAAAGGTGTGCGTGCTTGGGAACACTGGAGGCGGACGAGATACCTGGAAGCGTCCTGAAATGGGTAAGATTGCAGAACACTATTGCGACACCGTGATTCTTACAAACGAGGATCCGTACGACGAAGACCCGTGGCAGATTATTCATGATGTTGCTGAAGGTATAAAAAATCACGATAAAACTAAGAAAATTCTTGACCGCCGTGAAGCTATCCGTGAAGCACTGATGTCTGCGAAAGAGTTGAGACAAACTCATGAAAAAGTTGCCGTGCTTATTACTGGAAAAGGAACTGATCCATATATTATGGAGGCACACAACAAAAAAACTCCATGGAGTGATGAAAAAGTAGCCCGAGAAGAGCTCAAGAAAATATTGACTAAATAGACTTATGGAGGTATAAATTTGTTTAGGAGGGCGTGATGCCGAACACAGAACACTTGCCGGCACAGCCGGCTGACAAACAAGAAACTCTGGGTGATTGCACCCACATCGGGTGCCACGGGCAGATCGTTGTCGATACGACGTACGTGCTGAGTACCCCGGGCGCCATGGATGCGTTCATGGGAGACGACGGGATTGAGCGCACCTGGGTTCCTAATAACAGCGAGCCCTACTGTACCGAGTGTTGCCTCGTCTTCAGTCGAGTAGCACTCAAACGCAAACAAAAAGCGGCCTGAAAAGGCTCGCGAAGAGAAGCCCGCGGCGCATGCGCCGCGGGCTCTTTGTTTTTATGCTATAAATACTACGAACATTGGTTCATTCAATAAGAAGGAGGTGATCCTATGGACCCAGCAGTCCACGCAGAAAGTAGTGCCAAGAAGTTCGGCGGTGTTGCTGTCGACTATATCAAGATCCACGTTTTCATCGACAGCGCAAAAAGTGCCGCAGGTACTCAGCGCCACCGAGTGTTCACTCACAACATCTGGTTTGCCAACACCGTGGTTCCTGCCGCTTTCGGTGACACCATCACAAACAGTGCTGGTGAAGCCATCTCAGTCAGAGATATCGCTCTACAGCACATCGGTGAGGACTTTGGCCGCGAAGACAATATCCCGACACTCGATGACATTATCAAATCGGTCTTCCGGAAGAAGTTACCTAAGTGGCTCAACAACGGCTGTCGCAATCATGGTGATGAAGGACTTGTCCCTCATTTACAAACCTTCGAATACGAAGGTGAAAGTGATGATGGGGCCGACAAAGGTCGACGAGGCGGCGGAGTTGTATTCTTGCCACACCGACCCATACGGTACGATTGATTCAACCCTCCAACCCAAGAAGCCCGCGGCGCATGCGCCGCGGGCCTTTTGCTTTTTATTTTTTATGTTGTATTATGCTGCCAGACCCCCAAGGAGACCCGCATTGAGCAGAGAGGAAATTAATAATCTCATATCAGACTTATGGCTAGCCCTAGTCATGAGATCAGACCTGGCGCCTGATGAGAACGAGCTCCTCAGACACCTCGACAAGATGGTGACCGCAGCAGATGAAGTTCGAGCTTCAGGATCCAAAATTGAAGCAGCTTTGTCTGCACTTCGCCGACGCCAAGCGCGGCTCAAACAAAGGATCAAAGATCCTCTTGTCACCTTCGGCGTAGATGATCTTTTCGACCTAACGCCAGAAGTCGTTGATCGTCTCGGCAACCTAGCAAACCACAACTAAGAGTACGCCCCTTCGGGGGCGAACTTTTCTTTTTAGTAGCCTTTGTTATAAGCTTCACATATGCCGGAGCTCCCCGAGGTCACCACAACAGTAAACGGGATTAAAAAAGAAGTCGTTGGACTTTCTATTATAGATGTGTGGACCGACTACTTCTCCCCTCTCTATAAAGAAAAAGAGCAAATAAAAGATAAAACTTATTTTTCTTATTTTAAAAAAGAAGTCATTGGTGCAAAAATAATAGGAGCGGAACGTCGTGCAAAGAATATTCTTATTCACCTCGACAACAACCACGCCATTCTCATTCATATGAAAATGACAGGCCATATCATGTATGGCTCGTACCGAAAAACAACTGTAAAAGAAAAACGAGAGACAAAAGAGACCTGGGTAGCAGTAGACGATGAACATCTTCAAGACCCTTTTAATAGGTTCCTCCACCTCGTCTTTACTCTCTCAAACGGAAAGCACCTTGTTATGTCTGATATGAGAAAGTTTGGGAAAGTTAAACTCCTCAATGACACAAAAGAGTTTGATGAGCTCGGACCAGAACCGCTTGAGAAAGATTTTACGTTTAAAAAATTTAAAGAACGTCTCCTCCTTAAACCAAGTGGAAAAATAAAGCAGGTCCTGCTCGATCAACATATCATCGCAGGCATTGGGAATATTTATTCAGACGAAATGCTCTATGAAGCGAGTGTTCACCCCTTTAGCATTATTGAATCTATCCCAGAGAAAAATATGAAGCTCATGTACACCGCAATGAAGCAGGTACTGTCAAAAGGGATCGACTTTGGTGGAGATTCTACAAGCGACTACCGAAACATTTATGGGAAGCGAGGAGAATTTCATCACCACCATAAAGTATACAGAGAGACTGGAAATCCATGCCCGAAGAAAAATTGCCCTGGAAAAATAGAAAGGCTCCCCATAGGTGGTCGTGGCGCACACTTTTGTAACACACACCAAGTGTTATATAGGAAAAACAAAACGCGCTAGAATAGAAACATGAAATCAAATCCGACACCTCTCATAATCATATTTGTAATAGCAGCAGCTATCTTTATGGTAGAAAATGATGGAGGTCCTATTTTTGAACCTCTTCCTTCCACAGAAATATCAAGTGGTGGAACACAGAATCAAAATTCAAACAATTCAAATACCTCGACAGGCACAACTCCACCAAATACTGAAGTAAAACAAGAATCAGAATATAGAAGATGGATCAACATCCAAAATAGAACACGGAGCAGGTTCGAAGGCGCTCCAGGTGAAGAAAGTATCACTATCGCACTCTCCTATAGTGCACCTGGGCCAGTTGATATAAGCAAGTGGCAAATATGGAGTGTGTCAACAGGAAATAAGGCAATTATTGGTAATGGTCTCTTGTACCCTAAAGAAAACGGGGATGGTGAATTATATCCAATAATTTTATATCCCGGAGAAAGAGCAATTGTATATACCTATGTATCCCCTCTCCAATATTCATATAAGCCAAATATTTGTTTTGGATACCTCAATAAAAATTTTCCATACCATGTAGCACGACAATGTCCGTATCTTGAATATAGTGCGTTACCTCTCCCCTTCTTTGATAGAGGAAATGAGTGTAGAGATTTTATAGAGAATCTCCCTATCTGTGATACACCATCTGACGATGAAGATTACCCTGCCGGTATCACGAGCCAATGCCAGAATTATGTCGAAAGTCTTGTCGGATATGACAATTGTGTAGCTCATTGGAACAATAATGAAAACTTTCACACAGGAAATTGGATAGTACACCTAAACAGAACAGGTAAAATGTACAACGATAAAAACGAAAAAATCCTCCTCTTTGATGAGAAGGGACTCTTGGTAGACGAATTATAAAAAGAAATAGGTCCGGAACGCGCACGCGTTCCGGACCTGCGGGAATTCGTTCTCTCTCCCTCGGTTGGTTAGGTGGCCGACGCCACTTCTACTTCGTCCGCGACTGTCGCCGCTTCTTGCGGGTGCTGTGGCTCTATCGAGAGCCTGATCCGCTTCTCCGCTATCACCATCCAGTTCATGGTAGTCCACACAAGAACTGGAGCCGCCCAATAGATGATCATCTGGATGCGGGAGACGTTCGAGGTTTCATCCCCAAACACCAACACAAGAAGCGCAGCAATCAATCCTGCGGCCGAAAAAATTGCCGAAAAACCGTTCAACCACTGTGCGATTTTTTTCATCTTTCAGGGCCTCCTTAAGCCTAAAAATATTATATATAAAAAAATGCTATTTGTCAAATAGTATTATGCCTACCGTTACTGAGACATTGAGAGATTCTTTTATATTTCTACAATAGTGTCCGATTTATCGAGAATATCCTGAGATACTCCATCAACCTCATTACCAAAGACATACCCCGCTGGATATATGAGTTCAAAATCTCTAAAAGAAACTGCTTTCTTGCTCTGTTCCACGGAAACCACACTGACCCCTTTTTGTTTCAAGTACTCTACCCCCTCTTCTGTGGTTTTAAACTTTTTGTAAGCAACTTCTTTTTCTCCACCAAGGGATACTTTTGCAAAATCTTTTCTTGATCGACCAAACCTGTCTACTGGTTCAGGAGTGTAGCCACAGAGAATTATTTCTTTCACCCCAGCGCACGCCGCGGTACGAAAAATAGACCCGACATTATGAATACTGCGCACATTGTCGAGCACTATGTATACATCTCCCGGAGCTTTCTCTTTCATGCGTGATATACTACAGCCATGCTTAGTTTATTTCCATCTTTACTCGATTTTGGACCACTGGCACCCACATTTCTACGCTTTGTAGTAGGGTTTATTTTTATCGATATCGGATACTTCTCAATTATCCGCACAAAAAGTACATGGGGTCTTTTACTCACTCTTCTAGGAAAAAATCCAGAAAGCGTATGGCGAAAAATATTGGGTGGCATTGAGCTTATTGGCGGCGTAATACTTCTCATGGGTCTATATACACAAGGGGCCGCACTTGTACTGGTACTTATAACACTATTTAAACTTCTCGTTGAATACAAGGAGCCGAGTTTTGTAAGAAGAGATTTTATTTTCTATCTTTTACTATTTGTGGTCACACTCTCACTTCTTATCACTGGACCAGGAGCGTTTTCATTTGACCTACCCCTATAAGTAGACGCTCTTTTATTTTTTTGCTATCTTTCGTATCTGTACGAAGCAATCCGCCCATAGCTCAGTTGGTAGAGCAGTCGCCTCTTAAGCGAACGGTCGTAGGTTCGAATCCTACTGGGCGGACAAGTGAGTAACATGAAAATATGCTTGTACATTTTCATGTTCGAACGTAGTCCCTCAGTCGATAGATTGGGTGGACCCGTTTTTAAATTTACACCAACTTGTTTTTATATAAAAAATAATGAATACTCTTTGTAGGTAGGACACAAACAGGAGGAGATGACTATGACTAGAGCAACTAGAGTCGTTATTATTCCCGCAGAGACGGTTCTCGCGCTCTGCGGCGGAACGTTCCCTAAAAGCAACGGTTTCGCATGGGACAGGGCCCCCTATTTTAGGCTCATCGAAGACATCCTTCATCCATGCGACAATTCTGGCGAATTGTTACCTGGCCCAGGCTTTAAGGTACAGATGACATTAACACCTTGACGCAAGTTCATCGCTTTGCAAGGGCTCGATCCTCGGGCCCTTTCGTTCTATAAACCAAGCACCCACCTTTCTAGAGAGATATTAAGACCTTCACTTTGTAAACGTGATGTATGAATGAGATGCATGAGACTTCTTGGCATCTGTTCAATTTCTTTAGGAGAATATTTTTGTTGAGCTTTTTGAGATTTTGTATATACAAAAGGTTTTAGACCAGAAGTTTTAGCATTTGCCCCTTTTTGAGCTTGCGCAATTGCTCTTGCCTGCCAAAACAAAAGCCCGTGTACCTCTTCTGGACTCTTCCCTGATGCAAGAGCTTCGAGATACAAGGACCACAACTTTATTTTATCTCGATACAGTAGTGCGTCAGTTATTGCGAAAATATTAAAGTCTTCTTTCTTTTTTTCTTTAGTATCACTTTCCACTATTTTTTCACTGTGTTTTTCTAGAAGTTTTTTCTGTGGTGCAAGCAGTTTTGTCTCAAGTAATACAAAAATAGATTCTGAGGATTTCATAGCTGGTAAAATTGCTTTGATTTCTTTTTCTTCCACCATTCCAACTCCAAAGATATTGTCTACAAATACAATATGCTTCGGGTCAAAAAGACCACTCCCCGCAGAAAGTTCCTCTAAATTTCCAAAAGAAAAATTATCTTCATTCAATGAAAAAAGTTCCGCGTCAGGACGCTTATTCTGTAGTTTTTCAATAAGCCCATGAGCTTTTTTTCTTAAAACATTTTGTTCTGTTCCTAAAAATAAATAGATCATATTATTTATCCATCTCACCCCAGTTTGTACCAACGGCTTCGTTTGCAAGTATAGGCACGCCTTTTGTCATTTTTTTATCAACCACCGTTTCCATAATATTTTGGATAACTGGTGCGATTTCGTCGACAACTTTTTTATCTATCTCGTAAATAACTTCATCGTGGATCTGAAGAATAAGATTCACCTTACCTACTAATTTTCTTTTTTTAATCTCATTATCAATACGCACCATAGCAAGTTTCATAATATCTGCATTTGAACCCTGAATAGGCGCATTCATTGCCATACGTTCCGCTTGGGCTCGAATGAATGGTAACCGGGACTTAAGTCCAGGAAACCTTCGTTTACGTCCATACATTGTCTCTGTATATCCAGTTCGCGTTGCATCTCTTTTTACATCTTCAATATATTTCGCAAGCCCCGAATAAGCTTCAAAATACTGATTGTAAAATTCCTGAGCCTCTTTTCTTTCGGTTCCTAGGTTTGCCCGGAGTGCATTAACTCCCATGCCGTACAGGATTCCGAAGTTGATCACTTTTGCAACACGGCGCATATCATGCGTAACATCTTTTTCATCAACATGAAAAACTCGTGCCGCAACAGCTGCATGAACATCTTTTCCGTGTTTAAAAATATCAATAAGTCCTTCGTCTTCTGACAAAATAGCCGCGATACGAAGCTCGATTTGCGAGTAGTCAAAGGCCGCAAGAATATTTCCTTTTTCTGCAACAAATGCTTTACGGATCTCCTTCCCTCTATCGCCTTTTATAGGAATATTTTGTAAGTTTGGGTTTCTCGATGACATACGCCCTGTTGTAGTCCCTGTTTGCACAAACTCTGCGTGTAGCCGTCCATCACCTGCAACGCTTTGTGGAAGTGCATCTATGTACGTACCAAGAAGTTTCGCGAGCTCTCTGTACTCAAGTACTAACGGTATGATCGGGTGTTCATCTTTAAGTTTTTCAAGCTCTGACTCCTTTGTAGATTTCTGGCCAGTGCTTGTCTTTTTTTGCCTCGATATAACAAGGCCTAGTTCATCAAAAAGCACTTCAGCAAGCTGCTTTGGAGATGCAACATTAAATTCCCGTCCAGCATGCTTCCATATTTTTTTCTCAATTAAATCGAGTTCTTTATGATACTTATCACCAAGTTGTTTAAGATACACAGTGTCTAGCTTTACTCCATTTACCTGCATATCTTTCACAACAGAGATCAGTGGCTGCTCGATGTGTTCATACACATAATCAAGTTTTTCTTTTTTTATTTCTTCAATAAGTTTTTTATGTGCCTCTTCAAGCGAATCTTTTTTTGTATACCTCAAAATATCTTCGAGATCAGCATCTCCTTTCTCAGAATCTATAAGCCACATCATCACCTGAGACTCAATTAGTTTTACAGTATTTACCTTTTTCTCCTCTTTCTTTTCCTCCTTAATATCAAAAAATTTCTTTACTCGGTCATTAAGAGACTTAAATTCAAGTTCTTTAAAGAGATTTATTATTTTTTCTGGCACCACCATCTCTCTCCACTCTTTCTTGGGAATATCAAAAGTAAGTGGTGCGTCTCGACGGATTGTTGCAAGCATTTTCGAAAATTCAGCCTCTTCTTCATTTTCTAACAAAAGATCTACCATGCGCTGCTTTATACCTTTATCTATGAGCTTGTCTGGATTTTTTTTGAGAGTTTTATAAATATCTTCAATTGTTCCAAAGTTGGTGATAAGGTCGGTAGCAGTTTTTTCTCCAATACCTTTCACTCCGATAATGTTGTCTGATGGATCACCTCGAAGCCCTTTGTAGTCCGGAAGAAGTTTTGGTTCAAAACCGAACCGCTCTTTAACTGCCTCTTCGTTATACAAAATAGTATCTTTCACTCCTTTTCGGAGGGTATATACAAGCACCTTGTCACCATCGACAAGCTGCAGTGTATCCATGTCTCCCGAAGCAATAACTATCCTGTATCCTTTTTTATTTTTAAATTTCTCTACAAATGTTCCGAGAAGGTCGTCTGCCTCAAACCCCTCTGCTTCAAAAGAAGGTATTCCGAATACTTTAAACACATCTCGTGCTCGTTTTATCTGAGATACAAGCTCATCATCTGCTTCTTTTCGACCCGCTTTATAATCATCATATGCAGCATGTCTGTATGTTGGTTTTGGGAGGTCAAAACATGCATACATTGCGTATGGTTTGAATTCTTGGATTATAGAAAGAAGCATCAAAGAAAGGCCGTAAAGTGCTCCCGTTGGTTCACCTTTACTCGATGCAAAATCAGGGAGCGCATGATACGCACGATGGATAATCGCATGGGAGTCTAGTAGAACAATTGTTTTTGCATCAGTCTTTGTCATAAAAAGTTAGTTTTCGTGTACTTTCATCTATTGTCTCAAACTCAATTTTTTTTATTTCTTCTGGAAGAATCGAGAAAATATGCTCTGGCCATTCTATAAAAATAAGGTTTGTTTTTTTCTGTAGTGTACTTTCAAATTTAAGCGGTTTCATTTCTTCTCCTGTTTCGAGACGATATGCGTCTATATGGATAAACTCAGTAAAACCTTGAAAATCTATAGGGTAACTTTTTTGGATAACAAATGTAGGACTTGTAACGTCATCCTCTATTCCGAGAAGCTTAGCGACCTCTTTAGTAAAAGCGGTTTTACCTGCCCCTAAATTCCCAGAAAGACCGACAATAGTAGCGCCATCCCTTGGTGCTAGATCTTTTATATATTGTCGGGCTTCTTCTTGTAGGTCAGCCAGGTTATCTACCAAAACTTCTCTCATGGAGCCATTTTACCATTTTTAAGTATGAGAAAGGGCGCCTCGGCTTGAAAGCCTCGGCGCCCGTTGTTGTGACCGATCATTTCGGCCGAATAACTCCGTCCCGACCCACGTAGTGCGTCTCGGAACGAAATTCGATTGGTACTTGCGGAGTGCCGTCTTGGTCGACGACAATCTCCCAGTGACCCACAGTGTTCTCCTGGCCATTTGACCAGTACCAACCCCAGTTGATTCGGAGGTACGCCGTCCGAGAGA
>JAUIHD010000070.1 GCA_030432135.1 bacterium
GCGAGAGGATATCATGCTCGATCTTATTGCCCCTGATGAAAAGGTGATTGATATTGGATGCGGAAACTCATTGCTCGCTATAAAATTGCGTGATAAGGGAGTCAATATTTCGGTGGGGGACGTATCACAGAAGGTTTTATCTGAATATGAAAAAAGAGGTATCAAATCCTACGAGGTCGATTTGGAAGATGTTGACTCTATTTATTTTTCAGAAAAGTTCGATTGGATTATTTTAAGTGAAGTTCTTGAGCATACGCGTAATCCAGAAGAAATTATTAAAAAACTATCTGGATATACAAAGAAATTTCTTATCACTGTGCCGAATAGTGCGGCTTATATATTTCGGTGGTGCATCATGTTTAACGGGAGGTTTTTTACTCAGTGGGTTCATCATCCCTCTGAACATCTTCGGTATTGGTCACATACTGATTTTATGGACTGGCTACACGCTATGGAGCTAGAAGTTAAGGAGAGTATCCCTTCTGATGGGTTTACCCTAAGGGGTCTGTTGCCTTTTTTACCAAAAATTTGGAAAAACTTTTTTGGCTTTAGAATGGTATATGTATGTGAGGTTCGAAAGAAAGAATAATCATATACTATGAAAGTTTGTTTTGCCGGTATATATAAGCCAGATTACTCTCGTAACGATATTTTATTACAGGCCTTTCGTTCGAGCGGGGTAGAAGTTATTGAATGTAGAGAGGATTATACTGACCCAAACCGTTACCAAAAGTTTATAAAGAAATTTAAAAAAATAGTCCCCGTATGTGACATTGTTTTTGTCGCATACCCCGCGCCTGTACCGACGATTCTTGCAAAGCTCTTCTCAAGAAAAAAAGTAGTTTCTGATGCCTTTTTCTCCATGTATGACACGGTGGTTAATGATAGGCGTCTACACAAACGATTTCATCCTGTATCTATAAAATTACTCCTACTTGATTGGATAAGTGCAATGTGTGCTGACGTGTTGATTGTTGATACGGAAGAGCACAAGAAGTATTGGGGTTCGTGGCCGTTTGTTAATTCAAAAAAAATATATGTAGTGCCGGTAGGTATCAATACACAATATATCCATAAAACCGACAAAAAATCAGACATTAAACATGCGTTCGTTACTTTTTATGGAAGCTATATTCCCCTTCAGGGTGTCGATATTATAGTAAAAGCATTTAACCTACTAAAAGACAACCATGACATATCATTCCGCATGATTGGTGATGGGCAAGATTTTAAAATGGCAGCAGCTTTGATTAAGCAGTATGGTCTCGAAAATAGAATTAATGTTATCGGTAGAGTGCCATACGAGGAATTGAATAATTATATAAATGCTTCAGATATTATTCTTGGTATTTTTGGAAGTTCAGAGAAAGCACGTCGTGTTGTACCGAACAAGGTGTATCAGGGTTGCGGTGCTGGTAAGCTAGTTATAACTATGGATACGAGCGCTATAAGAGAGATGTTTACTGAAGACGAGATTGTGTTGGTGTGTAATACACCAGAGGATTTATCAAAAGCTATATTGAAATTTCATAATGTAGAAATGGAGAATTTGAAGAAAATGGATGTTGTCTTCCAAATGTTTAGGTCAATCCAAATTAACCTGAGCCACCATGTTTGTTCAGATTTTATGAATCTAATAAGTACTTATTTTGTGATCTTCCTGACGATAAAATTGCATG
>JAUIHD010000014.1 GCA_030432135.1 bacterium
TTCACTCATCTAATTATATAATTAATTAAATTCGAAAATATTAAATTTTAAAGAGGAACTTTATAAGCCTCTAAAAACGAACGAGATTTATCAAGAACATGAATTTATATTGCCGCATGATGTTCATGAGCGAGCAACTGATTTCGTGACGAAGGATATTATAAAACATGCTGATTTATTTATTGCCGAGACCTCATATCCTTCAACGGGACAAGGGATTGAGCTTGGATGGGCTGATTCCTATGGTTGCCCAATTGTTTGTATACATAAAAAGGGTGCAGGTTTATCTGGCTCACTTCAAGTTGTTTGTAAAAAGTTTTTGGAATATAAGGATGTGTCAGATATGATGGAGAAAATTGTGTTACTTATTAGGCAGGGGGTGTAATCATATCTGACAAAACTTCCTTTTTTTGCTAATCTTCTCCCTATGATAAAGAAAGACGATGTACAGAAATTGGCTAATTTGGCTCGTATAGAGACTACTGATACAGAGGCAGAGGAGTTTGCTAATGATCTTGAACATATATTGGAATACGTTGGACAAGTAAATACTCTCGATCTTTCAGATGAGCAAGGGCAAACAGGTCCTGTGTTTAATGTGATGCGAGAGGATGGTGACGCGCACGAAAGTGGGGCCCATACTGAAGATTTACTTAATGCCGCACCAGATCGTGAAGGGAATTATTTTAAGGTTAAGAAAATACTCTGATGGACCTAGGAAATCTCACAATTAAAAAATTAGGAAATATGTACCGCGCAAAGGAAGTCACTGTGCGTGAAGTTGTTGATGCATATCTCAAAGAAATTGAAGCAAAGAATGGAGAACTCAATGCATACCTTGGTATATATGACGATGTTATTGAACAGGCTGAAGAGGCACAAAAGAAAATAGATGCGGGTCTTGGGACAGAGCTTACGGGGGTTCCTTTTGCAGTCAAAGACAATATCCTGATTAAAGGAAAGCGGGTTGGTGCAGCTTCAAAAATTTTGGAAAATTATATTGGATCATACGATGCATTTGTTATCGAAAAACTTAAAAAAGAAGGCGTAGTGTTTATTGGGCGGACAAATCTCGACGAATTTGCCATGGGCGGTTCTACAGAAAATTCTGCCTACGGAGTGACAAAAAATCCTCATGATACAAATCGTGTAGCAGGTGGATCTTCTGGGGGGTCTGCCGCTGCGGTTGGTGCCGATCTTGCGCTTGTCTCTCTTGGGTCGGACACAGGAGGATCGATTCGTCAGCCTGCATCATTTTGTAACGTGGTGGGGCTCAAGCCAACATACGGGAGTGTGTCGCGTAGTGGGCTTATGGCTATGGGTTCGTCTCTTGATGTTATTGGTCCTATCACCAAAACTGTCACTGATGCAGAAATAATTTTCAATACAATCAAAGGAAAAGACACAAAGGATGGTACGTCTCACGATGGAGAGTGGGGAGAAAAAAAGGAAACGAAGAAAGTGATTGGTGTACCGCGGAGTTTTCTTGGAATAGATGGGATAGATGATGATGTGAAAGAAAATTTTGAGAAATCTCTTGAAGATATGAGAAAACTTGGATACGAGGTGCGAGATATTGAAATGCCAACACTTCCGCTCTCGCTTGCAGTGTATTACATCATTATGCCTGCAGAAGTTTCATCAAACTTATCTCGATTCGATGGAGTGAAATACGGGATGCATGTTGATGGGGAAAATCTTGTTGATGATTATTTTAAAACTCGTGGAGCAGGATTTGGGAAAGAAGTACGACGACGGATTCTTATTGGAACATATGTGCTTTCAAGTGGATATTACGATGCTTATTATAGAAAAGCGGTACTTGCACGAAATAAAATAAAAAAAGAATTTGAAGAAGTATTTAAAGATGTCGATGTGATTGCACTTCCAACATCTCCGGTGCCTTCATTTAAAATAGGTGAGAAGTCAGACCCACTTTCTCTTTACCTCGCAGACATCTTTACTGTCTCTGCTAACATTGCTGGTGTACCTGCCATATCTCTTCCGGGAGGTACGGTGGAGCGCGACAATAAGAAATTGCCAACAGGATTTCAGTTGTTCGCACCTCATAATAGGGAGGATATATTGTTTTCATACGGTAAGAGTTTTCTTGGTGAAGACTAATAGGGAATAAAAACTCTACGGTATAATATTTATATGGCAGACGAAAAGGAGAAACCGAGTGGCGGAGAAACTGGTGATGTACTAGGTATCCTACTAGGCATCATAGTTCTCTTTGTTATCGTGCAGAGAATCTATATATCGCTCCGAGCGTGGTTTATCGGCGCTGGTGGTCCTGGCGCGGCAGACGGTGTTGTAGATTCTCTTGAACCGGTTGGGTTTTGGTTTAAAGTCTTTGCACTTCTGATATCTACAGCATGTATTGCCGGAATTTTTCATATACGAGCAAAACTTATCGACTTGGGAAGAGCAGAGAAGAAATATTACTTCCCAGAGGGGGAATCGGATATTACAGACATAGAAAAACATGTCGATAGTCGATGGGATAGGGTTGTTTCTCATGCTGACTCGGATAATCCAAATGATTGGAAAATCGCCATTCTTGAAGCCGATATTATTTTAGGAGATTTACTTGATCATTTGGGATACCAAGGAGATTCTATTGGCGCGAAATTAAAACAAATAGAGAAGAGTGATTTCCTTACACTTGATGCGGCATGGGAAGCGCATAAAGTGCGTAACGCTATTGCTCATGAAGGGGGACAATTTCTTATAAATCAGCGCGAAGTATTGCGTGTACTTGAGCTCTACAAAGAAGTTTTTGATGAATTCTATTACGTATAGAATTTCAACCGCTTGTCATAGAGGGGAAAATTTTGTAGAATGCCCGCACGTAAGACACTGCGGTTTTATGTTTAATCGCGGGATGGAGCAGTGGTAGCTCGTCAGGCTCATAACCTGAAGGTCGCGGGTTCGAGTCCCGCTCCCGCAACACGGATAGTTTTTGATATGTCGGCGTAGCTCAGTTGGTTAGAGCGTGGGACTCATAAGCCCAAGGTCGGAGGTTCGATCCCTCCCGCCGACACCGTGATGGCCATTGTTTTTGTTTTTTGTTACAATGCCTCGCGTTGCGCAATGCGGGTGTAGCTCAGCTGGTTAGAGCGTCCGCCTGTCACGCGGAAGGTCGCGGGTTCAAGTCCCTTCACTCGCGCATAAAACAAAGGAGTCCCATGCGAAAGCATGGGGCGACTTTTGTTTTACAGCGATGTGGGGCTTGAAAGCCGGAGCACACGAAGTCGACCGTAGGTCGTGTGCGAGGCGGGGTCGCGGAAATTTTTCGTAGAAAAATTATCTGTGACCAAGTCCCTTCACTCGCGCATAAAACAAAGGAGTCCCATGCGAAAGCATGGGGCGACTTTTGTTTGGTACAATCTATCCATGAACATAGAACAAGCAACAGAATTTGCTAAGAAAAAATTTGAAGAAACAGGTGTAGGAAATCACTTTCTGGAAGTCTACGATATTCTTCGAAATGAATTCTGTGTTGATGATGAAGATATTCTTTTGGCAGCGCTTCTTCACGACACCCTTGAAGATACTGATACGACATATGAAGAGTTAGAGAAAATGTTTTCAAAAGAAGTTGCAGATTATGTCGAGGAAGTATCTCATCCTAAAAATTACAACTCACAACAAAAAGAAGAATATTACGAAAAACTAAAGCATGTTAGTTCTGGAGCAAAAATAATAAAACTAGCAGATTTCACCTCACACTTGCGAAGATTTATTGGTGCATTTACAGGTACTAGTAATTACGAAAAAATGACGAATGCCAACTACGTTAATTTGATTAGGAGTTTCTTGGAAAGTTGTGAAGAATCTGAAGCAAAAAATACTGTGTTTGAATTGACCAAGGTATTAGAAAGTCATATTCGGACAAGCTAAAATAAACCTAATGCAAAACTACAAAATTTTAATCCTTGGTCCTCAATGCTCTGGAAAAACTACTCTCGTTAGATTTTTGAGAGAAAAAGATAATACCTTACCTCTGGTAGAAGAAGATGAGATGTTTGTAAAACTAAATAATGGGAAGTACCCACAAGACATAGAATATAAAGAGAATATCTTAAGGCCTAAACTCGAAGAAGAAATAAGATATGCAGAAAATGTCATTTTTGTAACAAGCTATTGCAATAAAGATTTAATAAGAGAACTCAAATCCAGAGGATTTAAAATTGTACAGCTCGTTCTCGATAAAGACGTTCTAGAAGAAAGGAATAAAAAACGAATGAAGGAAAACAGAGAAGATGATGTAATGTTATGGATTCCTGAAAATCTAAAGTTTCATCAAGAAATAGGAGATGAAGGCTTGGTTGATAAAACAATAGATGTAAATAAACCAATTGCAGAGGTGGCTCAAAGAGTCTTAATGAAGTAAAACGCTATATTATTATGAACGTTGTAGAAGAAATCAAAAAACTAAATTTGTCCATAGATCAATACGTAGTCATAGGGGGTTCTTCACTTGCTGTACGAGGCATACGAGAAACAGAAGATATTGATTTGGTTGTTTCAAAAGATTTACTAGAAGAATATAAACAAAAGAAAGAGTGGCACACGCACCCTCGATTGGATTCTTCAAAAGAACCAGGACTTACGAATGGGCTTGTAGAAATGTACCCAGATATTGGTTATGAAGTAGAAGATTCTTTTAAAAAAATAAGAGATAAGGCAGATATAGTCGAAGGTATACCTGTTGCAAGCCTCGAAGATATTATAAGAATTAAGGAGACGTATAAACGAGAGAAGGATTTAAGAGATATTGAATTGATTAAACAATATCAAGATTCTCATAAATGAGTTTTACATTATGAGTGGAATCATTATCTCTCTTGGCAACCAGAATGATGAGAGTGGTTATTTATTATCTATCGCTCAGAATAGACTCAATAAAACAATAGGGCTTTGGAAAAAATATCCTGATTTCAAAATTATTCCTACAGGAGGTTTTGGAAAACATTTTAATACAACCTCTCGTCCTCATGGAGAATATGCAAGAGAGTATCTTATCAAACAAGGTATTCCAAAAGAGCAAATATTAGAAGTTGTGCAGAGCAGTAATACTTTTGAAGACGCTTTGTTATCTATAGAAGTCATTAAACAAGTTGGCCCTCGAAAGATTTACGTTGTAACGTCTTGGTCTCATATGCTACGTGCTCGGTTAGTATTTAAGAAAATATACAAAAGAAAAATTAATGTTATTGGTTCAAAAGATACAAATATTGTTAATTATCTGAAAGAGTTTCAGACACTTATTAAAATATTATTTGGTTTAATAAAAATTCCTAATAACGAATGAACTCGAGAGCAATCTGACAAAACATTGACGCGTAATTTAAATCTGATATATTATTTTGCAATTAGATTGCAAAATGATGAGAACAAACGTATATAAAGAAAAAATATTGGACCTGTTAAGGAAGCATCACCTTATGACGGTTGCTGAGATCGATGATGCGATATCTGGAGCAGACAACTCAACTATTTTTCGTAATGTAAAACAGCTCCTCGAGGAAGGAAGCGTAAAACAGGTGCTGATAGATGGTAAGTCTACAGCTTATGAATGCACTGAAGATGCGCATGATCATTTTATCTGTAATACCTGTAACACTGTTAGCAAGATACATCTCAACACGAAAGAGTTGAAAGGTATGTCTGTATCAGACATAACAATTCGAGGGGTCTGTAACGCATGTAAAGAGTAATATGAAAATTGCATTTGTAGGAAAAGGAGGCTCAGGTAAAACAACGCTCGCTTCAATGACGGCTCGATACATAGCAACTCGTGGGTTGCCGGTATTAGCGATAGACGCCGACATCAATCAGCATCTCGGACAGTCCCTTGGTTTTGACGAAGCGGAGCTTAAAAATATTCCTGCTATGGGTCTCGAGATGAATAAAATAAAAGAATATCTTGTCGGTACTAATACGTATATAGGTTCTGCAGGAGATATGATAAAAACAACACCGCCAGGTACCGGATCACGACTGCTTACTATTGACGAACAAAATCCGGTGTACAAGCACTTTATGAAGGAATACAACGGGATTCGTCTTATGGTGGTCGGTCCGTTTACTGAAGAAGACTTGGGAGTGAAGTGTTATCACTCAAAAACTGGTTCAGTAGAATTGCTCCTTAATCATTTAATTGATAAGAAGAATGAATATGTGGTCGTTGATATGACTGCTGGGGCAGACTCGTTTGCATCCGGGCTTTTCACTCGATTCGATGTGACATTTCTTGTTGTTGAACCAACGGTTAAGTCGGTTAGTGTGTATGAGCAATACAAAAGATATGCAAAACAGCACAACGTTCATGTCAGAGTGATTGCCAATAAGGTTGAAGACGAAGATGATATTGTTTTTATTCGTGATGCTGTGGGCGACGATCTTGTGGCAACATTTTCTCGATCACAATTTGTTCGTTCTGCCGAGAAAGGGGACATTCGGCCATTTTCTGAAATTGAACCAGAAAATATGAAAGCGCTTCAGAATATAATCTCTGAAGTTGGTAGTCAGGAAAAGGATTGGGATATGTACTACGCACAGGCGATTGAATTTCATAAAAAAAATGCAGAGAGTTGGGCAAATGATGCTGTAGGTAGCAATCTTTCACTACAGATTGACCCGACCTTTTCACTGAGGACTGCTATAGAAAACATGTAGTCAGCCCAGGCGGTGCAAAGTGTTGCACTGTGTAGGCTGGTTGCATGGTGCACCAGTAGTATTCAAACGAGAAGGAGTAACGAATGTCGTTTCCAAGTGCAGTGGAGAAGTTGGAGGCAGGTTGGACAGCAGAAGATGCTCTCTGGCACGCGATGCAGCACGACACCGAGATGGGTTTTGTTGCGATCAGCGCTCTTGTGAAGGCAGTTCGCGATGAGTATAACGACCCTATCGGGTTCGTCCAAGGGCATCTGGTTCGGTTCGGAACGAACGTCGTTTCGGCCGTTCTGAGGTCAGAGCAGAGAGGGTTGGGGGTCTGCATTGACTTCGATCCTCTCTCGAAGCTTGGCATGCAAGTTGCACGACTCATGGGCACCGATGCGGCTCGACCGCTCATGACTGAGCGCCTCGGAATGTCGTTCGGATTCGCGAATTGCTGCAAAGTGATCGCTTCGACCGACGAAGGCGACGTACGTTTCACCCCGCTTGACCAAATCAAGTGGCAAGCAAACATCGACTGCTAGGCTCCATGCCGGCAGTTCACACGGCCCCGCCGTCGAGGTATCGACGACGGGGCTTCTTCTTTTATTTCAAATTGTCTTATGGCATAGTGTCTTTGGAAGCGAGCAGGGCTCGCGAGGAGGAAAGTGATGGGAGTCTATGAACATCCTGAAGGTGGCGGAATCATCTGCGGCATGCAGCTTGTGCCCGGGGCAATCCTTCGGCCAGGCGATGTGTACGCATCGACCACTGGAGCATGGGAAGAGTGTCCATGTTCTGGCGCTATGCTCGGGTCTGTTACATCCATTTGGGTGAGGCCCGAAGTTGATTTGAGCGACGAAGGGCTTGGAGTACTTACTGACCTTATGCGTCTGGGTGGTGATTGGTGTGTGGCCATGAGGCACCGTAAGTTCTACAGAGTCCCGGATCCTGAGTGGAACTGGGATGAACGTCTCGACCCCGCAGAAATTACTTGCGGGGAGTGTATCCAGGAGCTTGTCGACTTCGGACTCTTGAAGTCGATGATATGTCCGGTTGGAGGTGCTAGCAGCGACTATGCTACCGTTGTGTGGGGAAAGAGCGAGAACCAAGTGTTTTGTCTCACCGAAGCGGGTCGGCGTGAGGTTGAACAGAGATTGCAATAGGAAAGGTCGCGAAAGGCCGTCGTTCCCATGGGGACGACGGCCTCCTATCATTAGTGGCGATGTCCGTGGTGGTTGTGCTTTGGTGTGTAGTTTTTGAGGTACACCACAGCAAGGAGCGTCACAATCGGTACTGTCATAATGAGTCCAATGCTTCCGACGATGGTTCGTACAATTTCAGTTGCAAATATTTCCATATTTATCACAGCAGATATATCTGAAGAAGATGTGCTGAAGAGGAGTAAGAGGGGAAGCGAGGTTCCTGTATATGCAAGTACCAGTGTATTCACAAGAGCACCGACATGTTCCCGCCCTATACGAAGTGCGCGGCTGTATACTTCTTTACGAGAAATATTTTTATTACTCCCGTAGAGCTCTGTAACAACAGCCGCCTGTGTTACGGCGATGTCATCAAGTACACCGAGTACACCGATAATAATTGCGCCAAGAAGAAGTCCGGTGAAGTTGAGTCCTCCTCCTGTATTGAAGTTAAGATAAATAGCTTCATCACTTGAAAATCCAGAAAGGTCTGTGATGTGTACTGCGATGATTGCAAAGATACCAGTGAGGAGGACGGCAATCATGGTTCCTCCGTATGCGACGGCTGACTCTCTGTTAAACCCATGAGTGAAGAATATGGCGGCAAATAAAACAGCGCCAGCAACGAGTATGCTTGCAAGAAGCGGATTCCATCCGCCGAGAAGACCTGGGATAAGAATGTAAAATATGGCAAGGAAACTTCCTAGAAGAGCAACGAGCGAACGTACTCCTTGGGTACCACCAAAGGCAATGACGGCGAGAATGAAAATGCTGACAAGTAGATAGATAGAATTTCTCCTATCTATTTTTGTGACAGCATATAATTCAGTACCACTGATATCTACAAGATATTGAAAGTAGAATTTATCTCCTTTGTCGAGCTTGAGATAATCATTTTCAATAACAATTACCTCTCCCTCTCTTTCTCCGCTTAAAATTTCTGCTTCTATTTTTTGATACAAGTTTTCTGTTTGGGTACCGGGAACCGTGCGTGTTTCTTCTTCTAAAATATTAAGTACTTTTCCGTGAA
>JAUIHD010000015.1 GCA_030432135.1 bacterium
TGGCGTATTATAGCATATATCACCCTATTTTTGAAGCTATTTTTTAAGGTGTATTGTTAGTTATTTGTATATTCAATTTCACCTTCTAAAAATCCAGAGTTAAGCGCTGAACCAAGATTTTTTACGTTGTTATAAAATCCGCTAGGAATACTCTTAACTTTATCTTGTATAACAAGTACTAAAGGCAACTCTTTACCTTGCTGCAGACGTGCATATGCTGCATCTCGATCAACGGTACGCGTCATGACCCACATGCCTAAAATACCAAGTGTAACAACGCTTGAAATAGAAAGAGCAATTATTTTTTGAGTAGTACTAGATGACTCTCGTAAACGTTCAATGATGCTGAACATAGTTCTATTGTGCACTTAGTACAACAATCTCCCCATTTTTCCCGTCGACATCCTTTCGTTTTATAGTGAGTTTATCAACCGCCTTTGTTCCTTCTGCACCACCCTCTTTCAGAAACTGCTTTATATGCGTGTCTTTCATATGGGCACCCATTGGTACAACAATGCTAGCTTCGAGGCCAACGGCGAGCTTATATGCGTCGCTTGGACCAAGTTCTCCTTCCCCATCGATCGGTACAAAAAGAATGTCTACAGAGTCAATCTCCTCACTCGCCTCTGCACCTACAGAAGGTTTATTGAGAGAACCGGCAAAACAAATATTCATTCCTTCAAGGTTTACCAAATATACAGTGTTGATACCCTCTACGTCTCCGTATGTTGATTCTGTTTGAAACCCTTTAATAATGACATCACGGATTTCATATTCTCCCGGCCCATCAATAACAAAAGCATTTTTATCTCCACGCTGCGCCTCTTCTTTACCATTCATGTCTGGATGTTTTGTTGTAATAAGTACTACATCAGCACCAAAATTTGCTGATTTGAGCTTCGAGTTTTTTGAAACAGGATTAAACGCAAGCGTAAGATCGCCAAAACTAACGCGAAACGCTTGTCCTCCGTGATATGTAATAACCATATATCGCCTAGTGTAGCGCAATTTGTGTCCTTTATCTACTTATAAAACCTTTGCAAAAGCACAAAAATGCGGTATAAATAGTGCCGTTCGGATACCTTGTGGTATACGAGTATATTATTAGCCACAAAGGCAAGTAATCCTTTCTTACTGTATACGGCAAACGAGCAACGGATAGAAAGACCTTGCTGATTTTATATTTATGGCAAAAGAAGAAATTATAACAAAGGAAGACGAGCTTGCCGGAGAAAAAGAAGCTCAAGAAAAAAACAAAAAGGATACCCCTATGGGCAAGCTTTTTGCAGAGATTACAAACCCACCAGCGATAGAAAGTCTTGTTGAGGGTAAAGTTATCAGTCTTGATAACAAAGCAGTCTATGTAGACCTACCTCCATACGGAACAGGTATTATATTTGGACGAGAATTCATCAACGCCCGAGACATCATCCGAAAGATGAATATTGGAGACACTATTTCTGCAAAGGTTGTGTCTTACGACAACGAAGACGGCTACATTGAAATATCAATCAAAGAAGCTCGTCAGGCACTCATTTGGGGTGAAGCAGAAGAAGCTGTCCGAGATGCGAAAGTATTCGAACTTCCTATTACGGACGCAAACAAGGGTGGGCTACTTATCAACTGGCAAGGTATTACTGGATTCCTTCCAGCGTCACAATTGAAGACAGAGCACTACCCACGCGTACAGGATGGAGATAAGGACCGTATCCTTGATGAGCTCAAGAAGCTGATCGGTGAAAAAATCGCCGTATCTATCATCACAGCACTTCCACGAGAAGGAAAACTTATCTTCTCTGAAAAAGGTATGGAAGAAGCAGCAAAGGGAGAAATGGTACAGAAATATGCAGTTGGTGATGTGCTCGATGGAGAAGTTACTGGTGTTGTAGAATTTGGTGTCTTTGTGAAAGTCGAAGATGGACTAGAAGGGCTTGTTCACATTTCAGAAATGGATTGGGGACTTGTTGATGATCCAAAACAGCTTTACAAGATTGGCGACAAAGTGAAGGTAAAAGTGATCGAAGTGAAGGATGAAAAGATTTCACTTTCTATCAAGCAGATGCGAGAAAACCCATGGGAATCAGCATCTAAGAAATACAAGAAAGACGACGTTGTTGACGGTGTAATCATCAAATTCAACAAGCATGGCGCACTTGCTTCTATTGAAGAAGGTGTTGCAGGACTTGTACATGTCTCTGAATTTGGAAGTGATGAAAAGCTTCGAAAGACATTGGAGCTCGGCAAGAGCTACAAGTTCAAGATTAACGTCTTTGAACCAAAAGAAATGAAAATGACACTCTCATTCGCAAACAAGGAAGAAAAGAGCGAATAAACAAAGTTTCCTTAGTAAAAAGCGTGCCAAGGAAAGGCACGCTTTTTACTTTTAAACACCACATGCAATAGGGAGGAACGTATATATGGGTTATTATATATGCAGATAGTAGGTCCCCCACTAGTTTAGTGTATGGAGGTACCGTTCATGGTAGATGCGTTAGGTCCGACACTAGTCGAACCAATCATTGTCACGAAGGAAGGAGCACTCGAGCTTGCTCTCCTGAACATGGTCCGCAATGTCAACGTGGAACAGGCGCAGGTCCAACTTTCCGTGATGAAGGCTGCAGATTTCTTCCACATCGGGAGTAAGCTCCTCGATGGAAAGTCTATCTCGACCGAAGAGATGCTCAAGATGGTCCAACTGCTCCGAGACATCCTCAGAGTCGAACTTATCGAGCTCGAGCAAGCGATCGACGAGCTTGACAACAGGCGCCGCGCGCGGATTGCGGCGGCGGCCTAAACGACAACAATCCAAAAAGCAGCACTGCCCGGCGCGGGTCTCACTCGCGCCGGTGCTTCTTTTTCAAACCTAGAACATTCCATTAAAAATAGTCTGCGCTTTGGGGCGTCCCTCACTCACCAATATTTCGATCGCTTCAGAAACACCCTTACCGATTTTTTTAACAAGTTTAAGTTCGTCCGGTGTAAATGTACCCAACACATGCTTATGTACTGCTTCCTCCCCTTTTGGTTTTTTAACCTTTCCCGTTGGTGTTACTTTCGAGATCCCCGCTTTGATACGCAAATAGGCTTTTTAGCCAAGCGCACGATTTATAGAAATCACCCCCTTATGCCCTCCATCGCCTCTATTAAAGAGCATCTTAGCGCTCCCAATGCCCATATCGAGGTCATCATGAATGACAACAGTGTTCTCAATCTTTTTCGTACCCCCTTTTAGATGTGCAACACTCTTCCCACTCTTATTTACAAACGTTTGCGGCAAGATAAGTTCAATTTTTTTCTTCCCGATCTCTCCTTTCGACACAAGCGCACTTTTTTTCTTATCCTCTTTCCATTCTCCAAAACTAAAATGCTTCTGTAATGCTTCTACTAAAATAAACCCGACATTGTGTCGTGTATTTTTATATTCGTCTCCCGGATTTCCTATCCCGACAATCGTAATCATGTGTTTTAGTCTACACCAAACATTTCCCAGATGAAAATTGTCTTGTGTCAAACGGCTTACCATAATAAAATGTACACACTATGCATGATACAAATGCAGCACCTACAGAAAAAGAACTTTCACAAAACGAACACAAACACGAATTCCGCGACGAAATGATCCGATTCGCTTTTATCTTTCTTCTCATTATTGTTCCGCTTCGAATTTTTGTAGCACAACCATTTGTTGTCTCCGGTGCATCGATGGATCCGACCTTCGGATCAGGTGATTACCTCATTGTTGATCAAGTAACTCCTAAGTTTGGCAAAGGATGGCAACGATACGATGTTGTTGTGTTCAAATTCCCATTTGAAAAGAGTCGTTTTCTTATAAAGCGCATTATCGGACTCCCAGGAGAAACTGTAGAAGGAAAAAATGGTGTTATTACGATCTTTAATGAAGAAAACCCAGACGGTATAGTTCTCGACGAATCATATATAGTACACACAAAAAATGATGATTTTAGTACTGAAGTAGCAGCGGGAACATATTTTGTTATGGGAGATAATCGTGAAGGAAGCTATGACTCGCGCGCATGGGGCACACTTTCTGAAGATCTTCTTATTGGACGACCCGTTATACGCCTATTTCCTTTTAGTGCGATTGATATAAACCCAGGTCTCAACGAATAACATGGAAAATACCAACCTTCCAAAATTTATGAGTCCGGAATACGAAAAGATCGCGGAGACAACAATGCACTACGGCTTTATACCGATAAAAACTCCACGAATATCAAAAGAGGACCGTTCACTTTCACAAAAGTTTGAGGACGCCATGTGTGGGGACAGCGTACAAGAGCGAATGGCCCTACTCAGACTATACGTAGAGCATCAGCTCAAAGAAAAAGGTGGTCCAGCGCTCTTTTATTACTCAAAACCATTTCGTAAGAAAAAGGTACAAGGGCACAAATTTTCGCTTGATATTGTAGGAACAAACGAAAGTATCGCTGACGCGCTTCTTATTCAAGCAACCAAGGCATGTCTTGAAGCAGAAGGATTTAAAAAGTTGATTGTTGATATAAATAGCATGGGAGAGAAAGATACCGTCTCTCGTTTTGAAAAAGAACTCAGTAACTATTTAAGAAAACATATAGAAAATGTTCCAGACAAATACACTCGAAATAGTATCGTGTACTGATAATGTATGTGAATCATTCGTATCAACTGCCCCACCAATCGTGAATTACCTTTCAGAAAATGCACGAAAACATTTTAAGGAAGTACTAGAATATCTAGAATCAGCAGATATCCCTTATCGAATAAACTACAATTTACTCTCAAATAAAAATATTGGTCATCATACAGTCTTTAAAATAAGTGATGAAGAGACAGAGGCAGAGCTTGCCTATGGATATAGATACGGAAAGCTTGGGAAAAAACTAAACGGTAAAAAAGATCTCCAAGGTGTTACAGCGACAGTATCTTACGAACACAAGAAACCAAATATAAAATTAGTAAAATATAATCCCTTTCAACCCCTCTTTTATTTTATACATCTTGGTCCGACAGCACGCCTTAAAGGACTCAAGGTTCTTGAGATTTTGAGACGAGCAAATATTCCAACACTTCATGCACTCACAAAAGAAAAAATAAGCGGACAAATGTCACACGCTCAGAAGTCTGGAGCAAAATACCTTATTATCATGGGTCAAAAAGAAGCCTGTGAAGACACTATTGTCATTCGTGATATGGCAAACTGGAAACAAGAGAGTGTACCTATCGGCGACCTTCCAAAACTTATCAAGCGATACAAATAATCTATTGACAAGAGCTACACAGGGAGTATTGTTAATACTAGGTGGGACTCGGATGGCTAATGCTGCCTGTCGGGGGACTGGGTGGCTACATGCCGCTTACCAGGGCCCGGGTCCTACCATCTCTTTGTGGCGCACGTTGCTTGCAACGCGCGCCCATTTTCATTTATTAATTTGCCCAAAATAGGGCTCTATGGTACTATCTTCCCCACTATGGCAACAAATGTCGAAATAGTAAAAACAGGAAACGAGCACAACGGAAGCATACTTCGTCGATTTACAAAGAAAATCCAGCGGTCTGGCCTTGTTCAAGCTGTCCGTGGACGTCGATACGCACAACGCAAGCCGTCTGACTTCACAAAGAAAAAAGGTGCCCTCAAGATGATCGAGAGACGAAATGAGATCAAAAAAATGATCAAGCTCGGAAAACTTGCTGAAAAAACTCCTCGTAAGTAATTTCACTCTTCTATATGAAAATGGAAGATACATTTTCAGTTAGAAACACGACGCGAACTAAAGCGCCGTCTTTACCATATAAAGAAATCAAGGAAAAAGTACTTGGTAACACATACGACCTTTCTCTCGCTTTTATCGGAAGGACCCGTGCACAAAATCTCAATAAGCAACTCAGAGGAAAAGATAAACCTGCAAATGTGCTTTCCTTTGAACTTTCAGAAAAAAGTGGCGAGGTCACCCTATGTCTCGATACGATAAAAAAAGAAGCACCGAAGTTTGATCACACATTTAAAAAACATGTTGGATATTTGTTTATCCACGGCTTATTTCATTTGAAGGGTATGGACCACGGTAGTAGAATGGAGAGTGAGGAACGACGCATTATGAAAGCGTTTAACTTGCTTTAAGTTGCATATGTCGATCCTATAGTCTCTCCACAGGAGAAATACCCTGTGGTGCTTAGTTTATTTTATGGCACAAGAAATAGCAGTAGGAATAGATATAGGAACATACGGTGTAAAAACCGTTATTGCACTTAATAATAAAAATGCCAATAAAAAATCTACACGGATTATTGGTACAGGAATTTCTGAGTCAAAAGGATTGCGTCACGGATACATAATCAATAAAGGTGAGGTTACGCAAAGTATCAGACAGGCAGTACGCCAAGCATCAAAGGCGGCAAACGATTTTCCTGTAAAGCGTGCTTTTGTTTCAATGGGTGGCATTGGACTGTCTAGCTACGTCTCTATCGGTACTTCAGTCGTAAGCAAAGCTGATCTTGAGATTACTGAAGAAAATGTAACTGAGGCACTTAAAGAAGCAGAAAGCTCTATCCCCCAAGCCGTCTCTATAAACAAAAAAATAATCCACTCAATCCCTATCCAATACCGTATTGATGGAAAACCTACACTAGGAAATCCAGAAGGGCTTAAGGGGACACGACTCGAAGCACGTGTACTTTTTATTATGTGTTTGGAAAATCACCTAAACGACCTTATTGAAGCAGTGGAAGACGCGGGAGTTATGGTTACAGACGTCATGGCCAGCCCAATTGCTGGCTCTTTTGTTTCCTTAAGTAAAACTCAAAAAATTGCTGGCTGTGTACTTGCAAATATCGGGTCAGAAACACTTTCAATCGTTGTGTATGAAAACGGCATCCCTATTTCTCTCGAAGTATTCCCTATCGGCTCAACTGATATCACAAACGATATTGCCCTAGGACTTAAAGTCCCCCTCGAAGAAGCAGAGAGTATTAAGCTTGGTAGCGTGACAAGCACACATTACTCCCGAAAGAAACTCGATGAGATTATTAACGCTCGTCTCTCTGATATGTTTGAACTTATTGAAGCTCATCTGAAAAAGATCGGCCGAAGCGGCCTCCTGCCTGCTGGCGTCATTATTACTGGTGGCGGGTCTGGTATTGGCAAAATAGAAGATATTGCACGAGACTCTCTTAAGATACCTTCCATGAGCGGCAAGCTCGAGATCGCAAATGGTGGAAATATCCAAGACTCTTCTTGGTCTGTCGCGTACGGACTTGCGCTTGCTGCCCTTCTCTCTGAAGACGAATCTTCACTTGCGGGCATAAGTGTAGGTAAAATTTTTAAAAAAATATGGAACGGATTTATCCGTTGGATCAAACAATTCCTCCCATAATCTGTCTATACTCTTTTATAAGGCCTTACAATAGATAATACGAACCTGCAATATCTATCCCGTCAATATGTAAAGCCATATTTCTTTGTTACTATGGTCAGTAACTAGTGGTTCTGTCACGTACAGAAATGTCTTTATATATAGCCCTAGTGTGAATATATAACCTTATACTTTTTATGCCTCAAAAGATAAAACCTGAAGTTGAATCATTCGCACGAATCAAAGTACTTGGTGTTGGTGGTTCAGGAAAAAATGCAGTCAACCATATGGTAAGTTCAAAAGTCACTGGTGTTGACTTTATCGTAGTAAACACAGATGCGCAGGACTTACACAACTCTCTTGCCAAGAAAAAAATCCATATCGGTAAAAATCTTACTCGAGGACTGGGAACTGGAATGAATCCTGAAGTTGGAAAGCGTGCAGTTGAAGAAACAAAAGAGGAAATTCAAGAAGCTCTTAAGGGAACCGATATGGCGTTTATCGCTTGTGGACTTGGTGGTGGAACTGGAACAGGTGCCGCACCCGTTATAGCAAAAACAGCACGTGAACTTGATTCACTTACTGTAGCGGTTGTTACAAAACCTTTTTCTTTTGAAGGAACACAGCGAATGCGGCTTGCAGAAAAAGGACTCGACGAGCTATCAAAATCAGTGGATGCTATTATCGTCATTCCAAACGACCGCCTTCTTGCTACTATCGATAAGGAAACAACTGCTCGAAACGCATTTGCCATCTGTGACGACGTGCTCAAATCAGCTGTAGAAGGTATTTCAGACCTCATTACCACTCCAGGTATCATCAACATCGACTTTGCAGACATTAAAGCTATCATGGCTGACGCAGGGCCAGCACTTATGGGTATCGGTAAAGCAACGGGAGATAACCGAGCAGAAGAGGCCGCTCGAGCAGCTATTAATTCCCCCCTACTTGAACTCTCTGTCTCAGGCGCACGCGGAGTCCTCTTCTCTATTGCCGGCGGCGAAGAC
>JAUIHD010000071.1 GCA_030432135.1 bacterium
GTCTTTTTCATACACACATTATACCAAAGATAATGTATTTACATATTCATTTAAAAAAACAAACTATCACTAGTTTGTTTTCTCCAATACCGCTTTAATTCTTCTAACCCCTGCTGAACTTGATTCTTCTTTGGTAATCTTAAATCGTCCAAATTTTGCAACATCATTAAGGGTGTTTACGTGTGGACCACCACAAAGCTCTCTGGAGTAGATCTTTCCATCCTTCCCTGTAATTTGATATACACTCACCGTTTCAGGGTATCGTTCCCAAAATGAACCAATAACGGTATTATCCTTCTCAGCTTTTGATTTTTCCATTGTTTGAATTCCAACTTGTGCTCCGGATTCAATAGCAGAATTTACAAACTCTTCCACCTTATCAAGCACATCCCGTTCAATTTTTTGATCATACGTAACATCAAATCGAGTCCTGTCCTCGGTAATATTTGATCCCTTTTGTTGAACTGAATCCCCGAGATACTTTCGAAGCCCGGCAAGCATCAAGTGAGTAACCGTGTGGAGTGCTCTAATTTTCGGTGTGTCTTCCGCAAGTCCTCCCTTAAACTTCCCTTCCGCACTCTTTCTTGATTTTTGCTGGTGCTCTTCTTGAATTGTTTTGTACTCTTCAATTGCTTGCTCTGAAATATGTACTCCATATTTTTTTGCAAGCTTTTTAGCAATACTAAATGGTAGCCCCTGTGTCTGACGAAGATCTGCGAGAAACGCTCCGTCGATTTCAGTGATTTTTTGATCACTGAGCTTTTTGAAGGTTTTTTCTCCACGCTTGATAATAGAAATAATCTTATCCATCTCGGTAGCAATAATTTTAATCTTTGTTGCTACAACTTTTTCATTAATATTCGGGAAGTAGAGGTCCCCATACATCTCAACAACTAGGTGAATAAGCTGAGGGATATGTTTTTCAGAAAGCCCAATCGTTTCCATACTGTCATATGCACGCCGAAGAATTCTTCGAAGAACATATCCACGTCCGGTATTTGAGACAACGACTCCGTCGTTGAGCATAAAAACAGCTGTTTTAATATGATCAGCAATGATTCTTGGGTGCCGCTTATCATCTCCAAGATTTTCAGCGTTCTCTTTAATGTGATTTATTAACGGAAGAAATAAATCGGTTTCAAATACATGTCGTACTCCTTGTACTACAGCAGTAACTCGTTCAAGTCCTGCTCCCGTATCAACATTCTTCTTTGGAAGCTCTCCAACAATTTCACCTCCTTCTTGTCGGTACGACATGAAAACATCATTCCACACTTCGACCACATTCTGCACATCATCTGCCTCCTGAAACTCTTCCGAAGTCATATCTCCAAGCTCTCCGGTTAAATCGTAGAAAATCTCTGTTGACGGACCTGCCGGTGAGTTCGGACCTGCAGTCCACCAGTTATCTTTTGAGTCTCTGAAGTAAATTCGGTGCTCAGGAACATACTGTTTCCAAATCTCAACAGATTCAGTATCTCGTGGAACAAGGTCATTTCCTGCAAAGACAGTTACATACAGACGGCTTGGGTCAAGACCAAGTCCCTCTTCTTTG
>JAUIHD010000016.1 GCA_030432135.1 bacterium
GCATAAATAAACATCAAATCTTCTGGTGATACAGCTAATAAATCACCAAATAGGTAACTCATTAGATCGACACGAACATTGTCCAAAAAGCTTACTGACACCAAAAAACCTACAAAGAAAGCTAAAAAATAATCCTATCTACTATCTTTCATTGGGAGTATTAAGGCAGATCCTGCAATTATAATCATGGCCAATATGAGCCATATCCATGTAAATGAAAGGTAGCCGAAAGTTATTGCACCGATCAAACCAACAAAAGCATAAGCAATAGGACGTGTCATACGAAAAAGAGATATAAGGGAGCTGTCGCTCTCTTTTATCTGTCTAAAGAAGTGTGTTTCTGAAGTGATTTCTGCAAAACTTGCACCAATACGTGAGGCAAATAGAATTGCTGCCCAAAGCAGGAAATTCACAGAGCCGTTCATGAATACTATGGCGATTAAGGAGCTTGCCATAATAACAAAACCTACAAGCATGAACTCTTTTTCGCCAAATCGCGTATCAGCAAGTCGTCCTATAGGGATCTCAAAAATAAGAAATGGTACTAGCATAATGGTAAAGAGTAGGCCTATCTTGTCCCAAGAGAACCCAGTTTGTTCAATAAGATACAAAGATAGATAAATTGCCATAACAGCGTAGAATATTTGTAGTATGAGTTGTGAAATAAGAGAATAAACAACATTTCTTCTTTTTTTGAGTTTTTGTATGCCGAGCCATATTTTATCTTTTTTGTTGTAGGTTATTTTTGTGCGGCGTAATTTACTGATTGTGATAAACAAAAATGGAATAAATACAAATGTCGAGATAACATAAACCATTTGATATCCTTGAGTTTCGACTATTTTTCCTACGATAAAGGGGGTAATGACAAACATAAGATTGCCAAGCGTAATATAAGCTGCTCGTACATCACCAGTGGTCTCCTCTTTGTGAGTCGCGTTTTCCAAGTAGATGTCAAGAGTGAAGTAGATAATTGATATGGAAACTGAGTGCATCAAAAATGAAAAGATGATGCTCGTATCATTAAGTCCAAGAGCAAGGCCTATGATTGCGAGAATTTCTATAACAACAGTGAAAAAAGTTACAGTAAATACACCGACTTGTGAGATTACTTTGGGTAGTATGGCAAAGTTTATGATTGTGATTATCGATGCCGTAAGAAATACGAGACTTACAAGTTCATATGAAAGAAATATATCAAGGTATGCCGAGTTGATAAAAAGAATGAGTGCATAGTGGAGAGCAATAATACTGTTCGCAACATACACCCACCAAACGGTCGGTATCTGTCTCTCTTTCAACAAATAATCCATCTTTATATTGTACGGATAAATAATATATATGCACTGTATAAAAGTGTTTGTAATGACTTTATAAATGGGTTAAAGTCTGAACAGACACTGGTCAAAAACAAGAAGGAGGAGAGCTGTGGATTCTAATGGAGTACTTGGCGGGCTGCTTTTAGTAGCCTTCACCATCATCGTCGCTTTATGGGCACGTCTTGGGAGAGAGAAGGAAGAGCATCGGCGTGATATCGCACTCCACCAGGCGCGATTCATTGCAATCGTATACCAACAGGTCCTCAACGTTCTTTTGATAGAGCACGGGGTTTTTGGATACGTAGTAAGTAGTGAGACTACTGAGGAAGGGGCGGGGCCCGGTAAGAGAGTGTGTTTCTGTATGTCGCGAAGTGAGAGTATGTGGGCGACAGATGATCCTGAAATCTGCGTCTACGTCCATACAGATCGGAGTGTGGAAGTTACTCTTAAGTCGCCCTCTGATCAAGAAATAACATGGGAAGCCGCCCACTTGAAGCTAGACCAGCGGAGCATCCGTGCTCACGCGGTAGAGCCGCTGCGCGGAGCAGTTGCTTCTCTCAAGGCTGTCCTTCAGGGACAGTTTAGCGAATCTAGTCCTGTTTCTACCTGAAAAGGAGAAAGTCGGACAAGAAAAACGGGTGCCGTGTACACGGCACCCGCTTCTTTTTTAGTAAATTACACTCCAAGAATTACAGGTATAACGACAGGTCGTTTTGCAGTTTTCTGGAAGAGATATGCGCTTACTGCATCAGTCACTTGTGATTTTATGTAATCGAAATTGATAGGATTCATACCCTTGGTTGTAGTCTCAACTGTCTTTTTAATAACCATGCGTGCATTGTTGAGTAGATCTTGTGATTCACGAAGGTATACAAAGCCTCGAGAAATTACATCAGGACTTTTCTTAAGTTTGCCTGTTTTCATATTAAGGCTGGCAACAATGATAAACATACCGTCGTCAGCAAGCATCTTTCTGTCTCTAATAACAACGTCTTGGATATTTCCCACAGAGAATCCGTCAACAATTAGTGGACCACCCGGCGCTTTTTGAGGAAGTGTTGTGAGTTTCTCCCCTTTGTCTGTGATTTCTACAATAGTTCCATTGTCTGGCACAACGATATGGTCTTCAGGCATACCAAGAGACTTTGCAAGGTCTTCATGTACACGAAGCATGTAGTGGCTTCCATGGATCGGCATAAAGTATTTAGGTTTTACTTGCTTATGAATCCATTCGAGCTCTCCTCGGTTTCCGTGTCCTGTTGAGTGAACAAAGACGTCGCTTGATCGGTAGTGGATGAGCTTTGCACCTTGTCGTGCAAGGTTATCTTTAAGTCGCTGCACAGCATTTTCGTTTCCTGGGATCACTGATGATGAAAGGAGGATGGTGTCTCGTTTGGTCACAGTAAAGTATTTGTGCGTCTTCATTGACATACGCATCAGTGCTGCAAATTCGTCTCCTTGTGCCCCCGTAACAAGAGCCACAATTTTGTCAGGAGGGTAGTTGCCCATCTGCTCGGCTGTGATAATGGTTCCTTCTTTTACCTTAAGGTATCCAGTCGTGCGAACGATTTCAATATTTTGCTTCATGCTACGACCTTCGACTACAACTTTCTTCCCATATCGTTCACATATTTCAATAATATTTGCCATTCGTTCTATTTGAGAAGCAAATGTACCAATGATAAGGCGTCCGTTTGTGTTCTTTATGATGTGCTCCATTCCTTCAGTGACTTTTCTTTCTGGGGTTGACCAACCAGGGTGGTCAACGTTGGTAGAGTCCATCATAAAGAAGAGTACTTTTTGATCTTTAAAAACGGCGTACTCTTTCTTCTCTGCGTCTGTTGGTTCTTCGTCAATATGGTCGAGTTTGACGTCTCCTGGTGTGGCAATCCATCCATGCGGAGTCTCAATAATAATTCCCATAGCATCTGGAATAGTATGAGAGACAGCGAAAAATCGCACTTTCAAATTGCCGATAGTAATTCGGTCGTTCTTTTCTACCACTTTGATATCAAGAGGGGGGAGGTGAGGGAATTCTTCCTGTCGCTTCTTGATCATTACCGTGGTGAGCGATCGAGAGTAGACTGGTGGGTTACCAATTCGATTCATAATATAAGGAATACCCCCAATGTGGTCGAGGTGACCATGAGTTACTACAAGTGCGCGTACCTTGTGTTTATTTTCTTCAAGATATTTTATATTCGGAAGAATGTAGTCGATTCCTGGAGTATCTTCATCTCTAAATTGAAAACCGGCATCGATGACAATAATGTCCTCTCCTATTTCAACTGCAATCATGTTGCGGCCGATTTCTTCAACACCACCAAGTGGCATGATACGGATATTGTCTCCGACTGGAGGAATGGCAACAGATGCATGAGTTTCTCGTCGAGAGCCTGCATGTCGTGTCGGTGGGCGAGATGGTTTTCTTCCGCGGGAAGATCCTCCGCGGGAAACGGGCTTTCGTCCGCCACTATGTGTTGTTCGTGGTGATCGAGAAGGGGGGCGTTTTTCGGGTGTCTTATTTTCCTTTTCTTCTCCAGCAAAGAGAGGTTTACCTTTTATTTTATTATCATTCACAGAATTATTTCGTTTTGTATTATTTTGTAATTTAATAGTCCGTACGCGCGGTCCTTTTGGTGAATTGTTGTTAGGAGATGTTCCACCGGAATCTCGTTTATAAGTTCGTATTGTCATAAGTGTGTTAATTTACTAATCGGCAAATATTCCCCATACACGTTGTGTATGTATGTACCATGTGCTAATAGTTGCAAATCTTTCTGAAGCTAAACTGATATCAGGGAAAGAGAAGTTCTCTATCTTCTCTGGCAAGATATAGATGAGATGCGGAGCATACAGAAATACTGCCGGTACGTCAAGAATAATCTCCTCTCGTATATCGTTGTAAGAGGTAAGCCACTCTTCGCCATTTGTGGTTGTGCGCATTGTCTCAAGTAACTTATCTACCTTACTGTTTGTATAGAGGGCAATATTGAGGCCAGGATCATTTCGTCCAGATGAATGCCAAAATGGGTATAAGTCTCTTGATCGTCCAATAACCTCTCCGAAGAGAAGTGCTTCGTATTCTCGTGGACGAATGACATTTTGGTTTAGTGCTGTAGGGTCGAAAATTTCAACCTCTACTTCTATACCGACTAATCTCCATGTATCACGCATAAGTTCTGCTGCTTGTTTAAGCTCGGGAATATCTGTTGTGGTGAGTGTAAAACGAAGAATTTCATCCTCATTTTCATATATACCATCTTCATTTTGCTCCCACTCGTTTTCTTCAAGAATTTCTTGTGCTTTCGCAATACTGTTTTCGGTACGCTCTATTTCTATGTCGTCAGGTGTTGGTCCATTAAGGGGTACTCCAAACCCTTGTAATATTCTTTCTATAAGAACCTGTCTATCGATAGCGACAGATAGTGCCTCACGCACTTCGTCATTTGTAAAGATAGAGTTCTTACCTTGGTTAAAGAAAACACCAAAGATTCGTGGCAAGGTGACTGTCTCTATGCGAAGTTTCTCCGTATCTTCTTTAGAAAGAAGGGCAGGTGAAATACCATGTGCAGAATCTATTTCTTGTTTTTCTTTTGCTTCGAGAAGCTTCTCTTCACTTGTGTAGAACTTTGTAATTATTTCCGAGATAAAAGGTTCGCCAGAAACATGATCCTTAAAAGAAGAGAGGGTGTATTCTGTAGGGATACCACTTTTATCCTCTCTTATAATGCTTATTTTGTATGGACCTGAACCAACTGGTTCTATATTGTTACGGGAAAGAGAGAATTGTTCAGGAGAAAGATCATTCCATACGTGCTCCGGCAAGATGCCAATAGTCAGATTTTCAATAAATGGAGTAAATGGCTCGTTGAGTATAAATTGTACAGTCTTTTCGTCTACTATAGAAACAAGCACATCATTCCAGCTTGATTCACGAGGACTTTTTACTAGTGGGTCGTTGATCATCTCTATGGTGTAGAGGACATCTTCACTTGTTACTTTTTCTCCGTCATGGAAAACAGCATCATCTCTTATATAGAATGTATACAAGGTGCCATCTTCTGAAATGGTAAATCTTTCTGCAAGATCAGGCTCTAAACCTTCCGGAGTTATTTTAAGGAGGCCAGAATATATGAGTGATGTCAGGTCCTTGTCTGCTTCAGTGAGTGCAAGTACAGGGTTAATAAAGCGTGGAGTGCCGATTATTCCTTCAGTAAGAACTCCGCCATGAGCAGGGACTGTCACGAGAAAACGTTCATTTATACGCCACAACATTACAATAGTTGTGATGGTTATAAGAATTCCGAGCAGGATAAGAAGCACTCGTTCCATGAGTGATGTGTAGGGAAGTGCTTTACGTATTTTTTGGATTAACCCTTTCGGTAGTTTTTTAGATGTTCGATCCACAATAGTCTACGCACGTATAGTACGTGAAGTGTTTATTTGATAAATAATTAGAGAACGGTAAACGGTAAATATAATATTCTATATTACAAAAGTACTGCGGCGAATACAGAAATGACAAACAGTATTGATACTACTATTGTTGCATTGAAAAGTGTCTTCTCAAAACCACGTCGTGTGTAGTTGATTGAGCTCATTGAATTTCCACCTCCAAACGCGCTACCAAGGCCCGCTTCAGATCTTTGAAGTAAGACCAATATGATTAGGAGTATCGCTAGAAGTACCTGTATGTACGGCAAGATTGCTTCCATGTAGAGGGCATTATACATACTTATAGAGGTGAGAGCAAATGCGGCGAGTACTTGACTTTTTGGTAAAAAACGGTAAACTATTCGCCGGAACTCGCTAAGTGGCGAGGCATCTAGATCTAGACAAACTGAGGAGACTTCATGAAAATGAATCGAATCGCATTGGTCGTTTTGACGACCTTGCTCTTATGCACCGCGGCGCCCTTGAGTGCCGCTTCCATTTTGCCGAAGAGCGGCAGCACCTGGTCGGGGACTCCCCCGACGCTCGGGACGTCCCAGGACGGGAACCCGCCTGGGACGATGGTGGACATTCTCGCCGGCCAGGTCGACGAGTGGCTCGTCGACGGCAGCAGCGTCGGGATGTTCACCTTTTCGGCGGGCACGTACGACATTACGTTGCTCGACGAGATCGCTGGATTCTCCAACGTCAACCGCCTCTCGTGGGCGCCAGTCAGCAATCTGCTCGACCTCACGCTCATCTTCGACGGGCCGGACAGTCCGGTCCAGACGAAGATGATTGCGCCACTTGTCGAGTGGGCATTCGTTCTCGAGTCGGGTAACGGCCAAAGCTACACCTCGCTCGAGGGCAGGGCGCTTGCGGCTCGCGACTCCGGTAACCCAGGCGTGGTCTTTGTCGGCTTCGAGGACAAGATCGACGAGGACAACAACGACATCATCTTCTCGGTCGAAGGGCAGACAGCGGCGGTTCCGGAGCCGTCGACGTACCTGACGTTCCTCGCGGGGATCGCCGGCCTCGCCTGGTTCAAGCGAAAGAGGACCTAGGTAGCCGCTCGCAGCAGATAAAGGGCGCGCGTTGCATCGCAACGCGCGCCCTGATTTCTTTTTATAATTTTCTTGAAAATATTTTACCGCGTCATTATAATAATGGCGCATTTTGTTTATTAGAAATAATAAGCTAGACTCAGTTTATGAAAAAAACTACCAAAAAAAGTACTAAAACAGTAAGTACACCAAAGAAAACAACATTGGGCGTGACACCGCTTGGGGATAGAGTACTCATAAGGCCACTCTCTCCTGAAGAAATGGGAGGAAAAACAATCGGAGGCATTATTATTCCTGACACACTCGACAAAGAAAAACCAGAACAGGGAACAGTACTCGCACTCGGTGAAGGGCGTCTGGTGGATGGAAAAAGGATTTCAATAAATCTAAAAGTTGGAGATAAGGTTATTTTCTCAAAGTATGCATATGACGAAATAAAAATAGACGGCGAAGAATATTATATGCTTAAGGAAGACAATATATTAGCAGTCCTAAAATAATTTCTATATGGCAAAACAAGTAATTTTTCATAGTGATGCACGACTACAGCTTAAGAAAGGTATTGATATTGTCGCTCAAGCGGTGAGGGTAACTATTGGTCCACGAGGACGAAATGTTGCGCTTGATAGAGGATATGGCGGTCCAACCATCACAAATGACGGGGTATCTATCGCTAAAGAATTTTCTCTCGAAAACAAGTTTGAGAACATGGGTGCAGAGATAATAAAAGAGGTTGCGCAAAAAACAAACGATGCGGCAGGAGATGGGACAACAACGGCGACAGTACTTACACATGCGCTTATCACAGAAGGAATGCGCCATACAGAGCTTGGAGTAAATGCCATGCGACTTCGTGAAGGTATTGAAAAAGCTGCGGCAAAGGCGATAGAAGCACTGCAGAAAAGTGCAAAACCTATCAAAGGAAAAGAGGAAATCAAACAGGTGGCAACTATTTCCGCAGAAAGTGAAGAGATCGGGCGAATTATTGCAAATACTATTGATAAAGTCGGGCAGGATGGTGTAGTGACTGTAGAAGAATCACAATCCCTATCTATTGAAGAACCAGAAGTTGTAAAAGGGCTTGAGTTCGATAAGGGATATGTGTCTCCTTACATGATTACTAACACAGAACGACTCGAAGCTGAGTTTAAAGACCCTGCAATCTTGGTTACGGATAAGAAGATTTCAAACGTAAAAGAAATCCTACCGTTCCTTGAAAAAGTAACGCAGTCTGGTACGAAGGAGCTTGTCATTATTGCGGACGATATAGAAGGAGAAGCTTTGACCACATTCGTAGTAAATAAACTTCGAGGAGGATTTTCAGTGCTTGGTATTAAAGCGCCAGGGTATGGAGACAAGAAAACGGAAATGCTCGAAGATATTGCAACAACCATTGGGGCTACGGTTCT